>CATLIJ010000350.1 GCA_949948825.1 uncultured Clostridiaceae bacterium | reverse complement strand
TGATTCAGACCTTTGATGAGATGATAAAGGCAGGGAGGGAAGAAGAGCTTCCTGTGCTTCATGTTCATTCCTGTGATGAGGATGGAAGTATGCGGGGGATGGCAAGAGGCGGGAAGGGGGATGGGGCAGTGAAAGATGGTGTGGAAGAAAGGGCAGAGACTGGCGAGGAAAGAGATGGCCTGGAAGAAAGGAAAAAAGCTGCTGCAAAAGATATTGTGGGAAAAGAGGAAATGGTAATGCAGGCAGCAGCGGAAAGGGCTGCTGCAGTGAGGAAGATAAAAGTGGAAGCGGATGGAAAGAAAGCGGCCACAGCAAAAACCGAATTTGTTGCGGTCCGTTTTGGAAATGTGTTGGGAAGCAATGGTTCGGTGATTCCGTTTTTTAAAAAACAGATTGCAGCCGGGGGTCCGGTGACAGTGACTCATCCGGACATCACCCGGTATTTTATGACCATTCCCGAGGCCGTGAGCCTGGTGCTGCAGGCAGGAACCTTTGCCAAAGGCGGTGAGATCTTTGTGTTGGATATGGGGGAGCCGGTAAAGATTGACACTCTGGCCAAGAATTTGATTAAGCTGTCCGGATACAAGCCGGATGTGGATATTGCCATTGAATATGTAGGGCTAAGGCCAGGGGAGAAGCTGTATGAGGAGAAGCTTATGGAGGAGGAAGGGATGAAGACCACGCCCAATCATTTGATTCATATTGGGTCTCCTATTCCCTTTGATACGGAGCGGTTTCTGGTCCAGTTAAGGGAGCTGATGGATGCCAGCTATGGGGAAGAGGAGGATATCCGTTCGTTGGTGGCAGAGGTGGTGGGGACGTATCGGCCATTTCGGGAAATGATGTAGAGAAAAGGAAGTGATCTTTATGAAAGTACCATTTTCTCCGCCGGATATTACGGAAAAGGAGATTCAGGAGATAAACGCAGCCCTTCGGTCCGGCTGGATTACCACAGGACCCCGGACTAAGGAATTTGAGAGGCAGATTGCCCGGTTTGTACATAGGAATCAGGCAGTCTGCTTAAATTCGGCAACCGCCTGTATGGAACTGACCTTGCGGCTGTTGGGAGTGGGAGAAGGAGATGAGGTTATCACCTCTGCATACACTTACACAGCCAGCGCAAGTGTAGTCTGCCATGTGGGAGCCAAGCTCGTTCTGGTGGATACTGCTCCGGGTTCTTATGAAATGGATGATGGAAAACTGGAACAGGCCATTACAGAGCGGACCAAGGTAATCATTCCCGTGGATCTTGCCGGAGTAATGTGCAATTATGAACGGATTTATGAGATTGTGGAGGCAAAAAGGCATCTGTTTCATGGAAACAATGACCTTCAGAATGCATTTGGAAGGATTGTGGTTCTGGCAGACGCAGCCCATGCCCTGGGCGCCTCCAGAAAGGGAAAACAGTGCGGGGAGGCAGCTGATTTTACCAGCTTTTCCTTTCATGCAGTCAAGAACCTGACCACAGCAGAAGGGGGAGCTGTGGTGTGGAATCCGGTTCCGGGAGTGGAGGATGA
>CATLIJ010000349.1 GCA_949948825.1 uncultured Clostridiaceae bacterium | reverse complement strand
GCTTAAGGTACTGATCTTATAAAATGCCCCCCGGACCTTATAAGCCCCTGTATACTGCATGTTCTCTGGCTTAAAATACACCCGGTTCCCGGTCTGCGCTGAAAAATACTCACTGTACAGAAGCTTGGTCTCCTGTGTGACCCTTTGCACCACCTCGGAAGCTTCCTCAAACTTCTCTAAAGTCAATTCGTCCATTTTCATATCCTCCCTTTTTCGTGTTTTTTCCTTGATTCCTTGATTCCGTGTTCTGCAGCTATCGTTTCAAAGTGTCCTGATACCACTCATAAGTGGGCTTTATACCCTCCTCCTGTTCATATCTGGCTTCCAGGGAGCCATAAAAATACACCTCCAGAAATGTCTTAAAATCCGGCAGAGCCTCTGCTCCGTGAAGCAGTCCATCCTCTCCAAGATATTGCTCATCCCAATCAAACTCCTCATGGTCAAACCAAACCAGTGACCAGGTATGCTCATTATTTTTGTCTACCCTTTCCTCAGGTCTGGACAAATCAATGCACAATGGTCCCCAGCCAGCGCCCCAATCCCCAATGGGGATCAAATTTCGGAAGCAATCTTCTGGCAGTTCACAGAACTCCCGAATCTCTTGTAAAATTTCCATGCGCTCTGACACTTCATTCATAGATTTAGGGCTGTCGATCATCTGCCAGAGCGGACAGAGATCTCCATCCTCATCACGAATGGCACAAATGGAATTACTCCTGTTTCGAGGAAGCCAAAAGGAGCGCAAAAATGTCTTATAAAGAGAGGGCAGCCTGACCTGATGCTCCTGCTCAAAAGCAGCGATCTCCTGCCCGGAGATGGAAGACGGCTCAAACTCTTCGCCTGGAAACCATCCCCGCTCCTTTAACCGCTGAAACGCCCCTGCCACAAATTCTTTTTCTTCCTGCGATGTCATAGTATCTCCTCCTTATTCAAGTGATGGCAACAAGCCAAGGCCAAGCTCACCTGACTTTCGCTGCGGCATTTGACTGGGCTGTCTGACCGCCAGCGCCTCACTTTCTCTGAAACAGCGCCTCCACAAACTCCTCGGAATGGAACTTCTGCAGATCCTCAATCTGCTCTCCAATCCCCACATACTTTACCGGAATCCCCAGCTCTGACTGGATGGCCACCGCAATTCCTCCCTTTGCCGTCCCGTCAAGCTTAGTCAGAATAATGCCCGTAATATCCGCCACCTCCATAAACTGCCTTGCCTGGGACAGGGCATTCTGGCCCGTAGTTCCATCCAGCACCACCAAAGTTTCCCGGTAAGCCCCTGGATACTCTTTATCAATGATCCGGTTTATCTTTTTTAACTCCTCCATCAGGTTTTTCTTATTGTGCAGCCTGCCCGCCGTGTCACAGATCAGCACATCCGCCTTCCGGGACTTGGCAGCTGCCACTGCATCATAAATCACAGCAGCCGGGTCTGACCCCTCCTGCTGGGCAATAATCTCCACACCGGCCCGGTTCGCCCACTCAGTCAGCTGCTCAATGGCTGCAGCCCGAAAGGTATCCGCTGCCGCCAAAATCACCCGTTTTCCATCATCC
>CATLIJ010000348.1 GCA_949948825.1 uncultured Clostridiaceae bacterium | reverse complement strand
TCGCCATGCTGATTTTAATTCCCTTTCTTCAGTCCCGCACAGATAAAGATATCATGCAAATGCTGTTTGGCATCCGAAGCAAGAAAAAGAACACAGGTCCAGAAGCAAAAAAGACAAAATGGAAGCCAAAGGTCCACAATGGCACTAAAAATGAGCTGACCTCCTTTGTGGCGCAGCTTTTGCGCTTTACCTCAAAAAATGGTATGCGCCTCGTAGCCCCTGCGTCTATCTCCCACAACGGAGAGACTGCCCGTCTCACTGCCCTGATTGTGGCTCCGGGCGGAATGGTGGGCGCTTACTGTCTTGGATTCGGAGGCTCTATCTCTCCAGGCGACCCAAAAGCGCCAGCCGGCAAAACAGCCCCCTGGAAGCAGAATATCAACGGAGAAACCAAAACCTTTGAAAACCCCTTAAAGGTATGCGAGGAACAGAAAAAGCTGGTTCTTGCTGCCATGGAAAAAGCCGGAATCTCTGCTGAGCTGACGGTTGTTCCTGTGTTCACCAATCCACAGGCCACCCTATGCTCCACCCCTGCCTTTGTCTATACGCCCAAAAGCTTTATTGGATATTTAAAGGAGCACGCTCCTTTAAGAACTGGTAATCTGAATATTCATCCAACTGCTCTGACGCTTGCAGGCTTAGCTGGCATTCGAAATGAGAAAAAGGGGCAGAAAGAAAAGAAATAACCCAAATCCATGTGCTGGCATGCTCCATGAGGATCATGTCAGCACACTTCTTCAAAACATCTGTTTCACAGCAAAAGAGTAAATTAATGTACTAACAACGACTTTCCTGTCATCTCCTTTGGCTGTTCCATTCCCATCAGTTCAATCAAAGTCGGAGCAATATCTGCCAGACAGCCGCCTTCCCGAAGCTTAACTCCTGGATCTGCATTGACCAAAATAAAGGGAACCGGATTGGTCGTATGAGCGGTAAATGGCTCTCCGGTCTCATAATCAATCAGCTGCTCCGCATTTCCATGATCTGCGCAGATGAACATGACACCGCCTGCCTTTTTCACAGCCTCCACAGTTCTTCCCACACAATGGTCCACTGCCTCAATGGCCTGGATTGCCGCCGCCTCCACTCCAGTATGGCCAACCATATCCGGATTGGCAAAATTAATGATAATAACATCATATTTGCCGGAATCAATGGATTCCACCAGCTTGTCGCAGACTCCCGGCGCACTCATCTCCGGCTTTAAATCATAAGTAGCCACTTCCTTGGGAGAAGGAATCAAAAACCGGTCTTCCCCTGGATTCGGCTCCTCCACTCCTCCATTGAAGAAAAAGGTCACATGAGCATATTTTTCAGTCTCTGCAATCCGGGCCTGTTTCAGACCATGGGCTGCTAAAAACTCACCAAATGTATTGGTAATGCTCTCTTTTTCAAAAGCAACCAGCTTGTTCCCAATAGTCTCATCATAATCTGTAAAGCAGACATACACAGTCTTTACCCGCTCTCCCCGGTTAAAACCGTCAAATACATCATCGCAGAACACATGGGTCAGCTCTCTGGCACGGTCAGGACGGAAATTGTAAAAGATAATGGAGTCATTGTCCTGAATGGATGCC
>CATLIJ010000347.1 GCA_949948825.1 uncultured Clostridiaceae bacterium | reverse complement strand
TCCAGCATTCCCTTGGTGCGTCCGTATGGATTGGTGATCTCCCCCTTGGGACACTCTTCGGTAATGGGAATAAATGCCGGATCTCCGTAAACCGTGGCAGAGGAACTGAACACAATGCTCTTCACCCCATGGTTTCTCATGGAATCACAGAGAATCAGCGTTCCGGTAATATTGTTGTGATAATACTCCAATGGCTTGTACACAGACTCTCCCACTGCCTTCAGTCCGGCAAAATGGATTACTCCGTCAATCTTCTCATTGTCAAATACTCCGTCCAAAGCCGGCTTATCCAGCAAATCCACTTCATAGAAGGTCACTCGCTTCCCGGTAATCTCCTCCACCCGCTTTAAAGATTCCTTGCAGGAATTGCACAGATTGTCCACCACAACCACATCATAGCCTGCATTCAAAAGCTCCACACAGGTATGGCTGCCAATATACCCTGCTCCTCCCGTAACTAAAATAGTCGCCATGTCTCATTCCTCCTTGTCATAGGGTCCTTACCGCCGGACCTTTCCTATATTATAAACGCAAATATAAGATAAAACAATAAAAATTTTAATGACGTATTTTAAAATATGCCTCCAAAATTCCTTTCATATGCTGATACCGTCTGGCATAGCAATTTTCCACCCGGATCAGCTCCACCTGATGGGCATGGCAAAGTTCTTTTTTCTTTTTATCCCGTTCCCGCACTGCTCTTTCCTCATAATGCTCCTTCCCGTCCAGCTCAACTGCCAGTACAGGAATCTTCAGGCCGCCTCCCAAATTCCCCCGCCACTCATACACCACAAAGTCAAATCTTCCCGAATAAAACAGGCTGTCCCTGTCCTCCTCCCCAAGAACCTGCAGGACCTCCACCTTCTTTTCCACAAAAAAACGATTCTCGGACAGCCAGATATTTTCCAGGGCATGATTCAGGTTTTGAAGAAAAGCTTCCTCTATGGCAGCAGAAAATGGTTTGATCCCCAGGGCTCTGGAGTCCACCTCCTTTGAGGCAACCTGGGAAGTTCCGTTGGATTTCACATAGCGGACCAGGTCATATAAATCATCCTCTCCCTCCTGGGCGTGAAGCCGTTCTAAGTTCCGGCCGTTTCCAAGCACCACCAGCTGGTCTCTGGCGCGGGAGGTTGCCACATTGATCAGCTCTCTGTTGTTCTTCAGCCATCCGTAGGTTCCTTCACAGGTCTCGTCAGTAAGAGCTGTGGAAAACAGCACCACATCCTTCTCGTCTCCCTGAAAGGCGTGAACCGTTCCGCAAGCCACATTGCCAAGTCCCCGTCTGGCCAGCCCGCTCTCAATGGCATTTTTCTGGTTTACAAAGGGTGTGATCACCCCAATGGATTTATCCCTGTGCTCCATGGCATACTGTAAAACAGCCTCCACCTCTGCCGGAGCCACGTTTCTCTGACCTGTTCTGCCGTCTTTTACGTCAATGTACACAAGAGGCTCTTCCCGGGTGCTTTTTGACTGGATTTTCAGTTTGGAATTATAATACTTTTTGTTGTTAAAATCAATAATCTTTGGACTGCACCGGTAATGAAAGCGCAGCAGCACCTCATCACTGACCGAATCACAGGCAAGAAAGGTTTTGTACAGAGAATTTTTCCGATAGTCATATTCTCTGGAAACCCCGTATTTTCCCCGCAGCCGCTGATTGGACACCTCATCCAGCAAAATCACCGGGCTCAGCTGCTGAGGGTCCCCCAC
>CATLIJ010000346.1 GCA_949948825.1 uncultured Clostridiaceae bacterium | reverse complement strand
GGCCCATGCACTGGAGGGTTACGTAAAGCTCTCGTGAAGCTTCATGTTATTCCAACGTTATTTAATTGCCTTACACTCCGTATATCGGCAGGTTTTTCATTTCCTTAATACCTTTTTCTAAATTTTTTCAATTTTTTCCTGCTCTGTGAACCAATGTCATTTACATAAGCAGTGCCAGAAAATTAGCAAGCGAAGAATAGGAGAAGGTTGGAAGACCCTCTCCTATTCTTCGCTTGCGGACCTCTTTCATTTCTTAAGTTAATGACATTGTCTGTGAACAGTAACAATCACTCAGTCTGAATAATCAGCTGCCGCAATCCTCCCCTCCACTGCGCAGGCCGCTGCAGTCATAGGTGAAGCCAGATAAATCTCCACCTTTGAAGTCCCCATCCGGCCAAGAAAATTCCGGTTATTGGTAGCCACTACTCTCTCCCCGTCGCACAGAATACCTCCCGTCCTGCCGCAGCACAAACCGCATCCCGGATGGGTCACAATGGCACCTGCCTCCACAAGATCTTTCAGCGCTCCGCAGGCAAGGGCCTCCTCATAGACTTTCCGGCTGGCAGGCGTTACAATCAGCTTCACAAAAGGAGCCACCTTCTTTCCTTTGAGAACCCTGGCTGCTGCCTGCAAATCCTCCAGCCGTCCATTGGTGCAGGAGCCGATAAACACCTGGTCAATCGCCGTTCCCTCCAGCTGGCTCACCGGACGGATTTTGTCCACCTGGGAAGGGCAGGCCAGAACCGGCACAAAATCCTCTGCCTGATAGACCATGGTCTTTACATAAGAAGCATCCTCATCCCCAACTAAGCTTTTCTGAAATTCATCCAATTCAATGCCGCAATATTCGGCTGTCTTCAAATCCGGAGGAAAAGCAGCACACTTTGCCCCTGCCTCAATGGCCATATTCGCCATGGTCATCCGGCTGGCCACACTCATTTCCTCCACAGCAGAGCCAGTAAATTCCAATGCCCGGTAAGTGGCTCCGTCCGCTCCCAAATCTCCGATCAACCGCAAAATCACATCCTTGGACATCACCCCTTTTGGCAGCTTTCCTTCAATCACAACCCGAATCGTCTCCGGCACCTTGACCCAAAGCTTTCCAGTACCCAAAATAGCTGCCATCTCTGTATATCCGATTCCTGTGGAAAATGCCCCTACACATCCATAAGTAGTTGTATGGCTGTCTGTCCCAAACACCACGTCTCCTGGCTTTACATAGCCAGCCTCTGTCATCAGCTGGTGGCAGATTCCGTCGCTGCGGTGTACATGAGTAAGACCATAATCTTCAATAAACTGCTCTCCCACCCGGTAATGCCTGGTATCATCCTGTTGGCTGGCTGGTACCAGATGGTCATAAATAAGCACTGCCCTGTCCGGGTCCCACACCTTCTCAAATCCCATTTCATGAAATTTGTCTGCAATAAATGGTATCATAATGTCATCCAGCATCACCCGGTCCACATTTACTGTAATAATTTCTCCCGGTTTTACGGCGCTGGCGCCAATATTATGTCCCAGAATCTTTTCCACTATGGTCTGTCCCATAAAGATTCCTCCTTCTTGTCAGATTGTTGCCATTCTCCTGTTCCTCATCCAGGCAATCCATTTCTTAAACGCATGGCCTTTACCAGACCGCCTGCCTCCAAAATCTCCATCAGATTCTCAGGCAGGGATGCAATAGGATATTTCCTTCCCTGATACTCCACATCCTGGTTGACAGTAACAAGTATTTCATCCCCTTCTTTTACAACATCCCCCAAATCCGGCTGCTCCAAAAGCAGCAGTCCGTTGTTAATGCCATTGCGG
>CATLIJ010000345.1 GCA_949948825.1 uncultured Clostridiaceae bacterium | reverse complement strand
GCTGAAAGGCTCTTAAAAGAACCAAAACAGATAAGGGAGGACCACACAGGATGGTTGTATTAAAGGGGGCAGAGGTTTCTGCCAGAATCCGGGAGGAGGTACAAGGGCTGCTGGGAGAGCTGGAAGGCCGGATTCCCCAGCTTGCCATTGTTCGAATCGGGGAGAATCCGGAGGATCTGTCCTATGAGCGGGGCGCTGTGAAAAAGATGGAGAATTTTGGATTGAGGGTTAAGTGCTGTGGATTTCCGGCAGATATACAGGAAGAAGAATTTCTGAGGCAATTTCGAAGCATCAATGAAGATCCGGATATAGACGGAATTTTGCTGCTTCGTCCTCTTCCGCCGCAGATTTCCTCCAGAGCAGTGGAAGCAGAGATGGTACCCGAAAAGGATCTGGATGGAATATCTCCTATTAATATTGCAAAAGTGTTTGCAGGGGATGAGACCGGGTTTGCTCCATGTACTCCTGAGGCTGTGGTGGAAGTCCTAAAACAGAATCAGATTCCCATTACTGGAAAAAGGGTGGTGATTGTGGGACGGAGCATGGTGGTGGGAAAACCTTTGTCCATGCTGATGTTAAAGGAAAATGCTACTGTGACTGTGTGCCATACACGGACCCGGAATCTGAAGGAAGCCTGCAGGGAAGGGGAGATTCTGGTAGCAGCTGCTGGAAGGGCCAAAATGCTGAATCAGGAATATGTGGGCAAGGAGGCTGTGGTGATTGATGTGGGAATCAATGTAGATGACAGTGGAAAGCTTTGCGGGGATGTGGATTTTGCGGATATTCAGGACAGGGCAGCCATGGCAACCCCGGTGCCGGGAGGCGTGGGAGCTGTCACCACAGCAGTACTGGCAAAGCATTTAGTGCAGGCGGCTTTGATGAGAAAGCGTGGTCAGGAGTAGGGAAAAAAGGGGAAAGGATTTTTTACAAACATGAAAATTATATTGGTGAACGGAAGCTGCAATTTGAAAGGATGTACTTACACAGCGTTAAATGAGATTGCAGGCGTGTTGGAGAAGGAAGGGCTGGAGACAGAGATTTTTTCCCTTGGAGGAGATCCCATTCGGGACTGCATTGGCTGTGGAGCTTGCGGAAAGCTGGGGGAATGCGTTTTCGGAGAGGATCTGGTGAACCTGTTTGTGAGAAAGGCGCGGGAGGCGGACGGCTTTGTGTTTGGAACACCTGTATATTATGCCCATCCCAGTGGACGGCTGTTATCCTTTTTAGACCGGGCCTTTTATTCCGGAGGGAGCGCTTTTGCCTTTAAACCGGGGGCAGCTGTGGCATCTGCCAGACGTGCAGGGACCACTGCTTCCATAGATGTGTTAAACAAATATTTTACCATAGCCCGTATGCCGGTGGTTTCTTCTAATTACTGGAATATGGTTCATGGAAATACCCCGGAGGAAGTAAGGCAGGATCTGGAGGGGATGCAGATTATGCGGGGAATCGGGCAGAACATGGCATGGATAGTAAAATGTATTGAGGCAGGAAAAGGGTCAGGGATCGGGTATCCTTTTATAGAAGAAAAGGTAAGGACCAATTTCATTCGTTAGGAAAATCTGCAATACGGTTTTTCTGCCAGATGGATATGGAAGGTTTTTTGCATAGACTTTTTCCAGAAAGCGAAAGAGTCGTCTGAGCTGTTACAATTTGCACAGGGAGGAACCAGGCATGTATCATTGCCATATTGATTTTTACTTTATAGGATGTCAGCCCAGCATAGTGGAACAAATAAAAAGCATATCTCCGCTGGAGCATTTCAGCCATAAATTCTTTGAAAGCACACAGCCAGAGGAGGGGTTGGCGTCCAAGGCAGACTTCATCCTGGCAG
>CATLIJ010000344.1 GCA_949948825.1 uncultured Clostridiaceae bacterium | reverse complement strand
AACCAAGACCATTTTTTCTTCCGGCAATCACAAAAAATGAAATCAGAACGCTGACGGTCTGAGACAGAGCCGTACCCAGGGCAGCGCCCGCTGCCCCAAGATGAAATGCGCCGATAAACAGATAGTCCAAGGCAATATTAAACCCACAGGCAACTGCAATAAAATACATGGGACTCTTAGAATCCCCTAACCCCCGAAACACAGCGCTGATGATATTGTATGCCGTAATAAACGGAATCCCTGTAAAGCAGATGGTCAGGTACAGAACCGTGCTGGGTACAGCTTCCAGGGGAGTGGACATGATGCCTGCAATCGGTCTTACGAACAACAGCAGCATCCCTGTGCAAAAGACCGATACTCCCATAAACAAAGTAATCGTATTGCATACAGCAATAGATGCCTGTTCCTGCTGCTTTGCACCTATGGCCTTTCCAATCGTCACAGTGGAACCCATAGCCAGACCAACGATCATCACGGTCAGCATGTGCATCACCTGGCTTCCGATGGAAACCGCTGTAATATGTTCCACTCCATTAAACTGACCTATGATAAACAAATCTGCCATTCCATATAGGGTCTGCAAAAAATAGGACAATAAATAAGGCAATGAAAAAGCTGCCATATTTTGAAACACACTTCCAGAGGTTAAATTTTTTTCCATTGATTCATCTCTCCTTTCGGAAGAGAATTATAATCTTTACAATTATTGTAAAGTCAAGAAAACATCCTTTTCTCCTGCCCGTGAACTGTAACTTTTTTTATTGTGAAAATTATGGTATACTCAAAATCAATCAGGGAATTTTGTTTTAATCCCCATTTTATCTTTTCAGGAGGATATTATATGATACCACAAGCATTTTTAGAAGAAGCCGCTGCCCTTCAAAGCAGTCTTGTATCTCACAGAAGGTATCTCCACGCCCATGCGGAGACGGGATTTGATCTGAAAGATACTCTTGCCTATGTAAAAAACGAATTGATTCAAATGGGTTATGAACCAAAGGACTGTGGCAAAGCAGGAGTAACGGTTCTTGCCGGAGGCCAAAAAAAGGGACCTGTCTTTCTGATCCGGGGAGATATGGATGCTCTTCCCATGGAGGAAAAAGCAGACATTGATTTTGCCTGTGACAATGGGCGAATGCATGCATGCGGACATGATCTGCATACAGCCATGATGCTGGGAGCTGCCAGACTTCTGAAAAATCACGAAGATGAGATTCAGGGAACTGTGAAGCTTATGTTTCAGCCAGCAGAGGAAATCTTTGAGGGAGCTTTGGATATGATTCAGGCAGGGATACTGGAGAATCCTCATGTAGATGCAGCTATGATGATCCATGTGATCGCACAGATGCCCCTGCCTTCTGGTTCTGTGGTTGTGGCATCGCCTGGAATCAGCGCCCCGGGAGCAGATTTTTTCACGATCCAGGTGAAGGGAAAAGGCTGCCATGGTTCCATGCCAGAGACAGGCACAGATCCCATTCATGCTGCCGCCCATATTCTGATTGCCTTGCAGGAAATCACCAGCCGGGAACTGGCTATGCATGACAAGGCTGTCCTGACCATTGGAACCGTCCATGGAGGAACCGCTGCCAATATCATCCCGGATACCGTGCAGATGAGCGGCAGCCTTCGAACCTTTGATGAGGAAACACGCCAGTTTATAAAAGAGAGAATGGTTCAAATTGCAGAAGGCACTGCCAAGACCTTCCGGACCGAAGCAATCGTCACTTTTGGCAGCGGCTGCCCTGCCCTTTTCAATGAGGAAGCCCTCTGCTCCTGTGCAGAAACTTATGTCCGGGAATTACTGGGAAAAGAAAAGACCTTCTCTTCTTCCCACATGAACCATTCCAGTGCCAGCCAC
>CATLIJ010000343.1 GCA_949948825.1 uncultured Clostridiaceae bacterium | reverse complement strand
CTTCATTGTCATAAGCTTTACCGGCTCCTTCACCGATTCGTCCTGAAATGGCAATGTACCTACCACAATATTTAACTCTTCTCCCTTGAGACCTTCTGCCAGCTTCCGCTCATTTTGCTTGGCAGCCAGATGGGGAAGCAGATCACTGATGCAGAACACAGGATCTCCCGGCTCCTCACCGATGCAAATGGAAATCATCTCTCCATCCTTTTTTACCACTACCCCATGAAGCGCCAAAGGCACGGTCCCCCACTGATATTTCCGGATTCCTCCATAATAATGGGTCTTAAAATAAGCAATCTCATTCTTCTCATACAAAGGACAAGGCTTTAAATCCAGCCGGGGAGAATCAATATGCGCCCCGTTCATGCGCACTCCCTGATCCAGAGCCTCCTCCCCAAAAGTAGTGGCCAGAATCGCCTTTCCCCGGTTTACCTGATATACTTTATCCCCTGGCTGATAATGCTCTCCTTTGTTAAACAGACGATATCCTGCCTGCTTTAACATCCGCTCCGCCGCTGCCACACACTCCCGCTCAGTCTTTCCCTCATTGAGAAAAGCCTTATATCCCTCGCAGAAATCTGCAGCCTTTTCTATTTGTTCTGGTTCCTTCTTTCCAATATGGGAAAACTTCCACAGCAATTTTTCCTCCAAAAGCTTCCCTTCTGATTTCTCGTTATTCTCTGCCATAGTTTCCTCCTCCTTTTATTACGATTCTAATGACACAGCTTTTTGCCTGTGTTTCACAAACAGCTACTGAAGCACCATCTGTAAATATTCAAAAAGCGTCTCTGTAGCTTCCTCTCTGTACAAAATTTCCCTTGCAAGAACCGGATTGTCTGTAATCAGATTATCCACCCCGATCATCCGCATCCGCTCAATCTCGCTTTTTGTATTAACGGTCCACACATGAACTCCCATTCCCTGTTCATGAGCCCGCTCCACCACCTGCCGGTTCACAAAGCTCGCCCGAATACTGATAAAGTCCGCCCGCTCCTCAAAATAAAAGTCCCCATAAGCAGCAGACAAAATATATCCGGTCTTAAATTCCGGCGCCAGACGCTTTACCCGTTCCAGGTAATCCAGGCTTGTAGAGGTAATTACACATTGCTCCGCCATCCCCTGCTCCCGAATCAGTCGTACCACCTTCTCTGGAAGAAGGCTGTCTGGCCCCACATTCTTAATCTCCACATTTAAGTGAATCTTTCCCTTGCAAAAATCCAGCGCCTCCTCCAGACGGGGAATCCTCTCCCCGGAAAATTCCGGAGAAAACCAGCTTCCCACCTCCAGACCTTCCAGCTCCTCCCAGGTCATGGAGGCAATCGTGCTGTTGATGCCTGCCACCCGCTTTAAGGTAGCATCATGTCCCAGCACCACCACCTGGTCTTTTGTCATCTGCACATCTAATTCCACATAGTCTGCCAGCTCCTCCACAGATGCCTGTATGGCAGCCAAGGTGTTCTCTGGCGCTGTCCTGGAGCTGCCCCGGTGAGCTGTAATCTGCGTTTTCCCCATAATGGTCTCAGTGCGTGCAAAACCATGATAGATCACATCAAAAACATATAAAAATGTGGACGCCCCAATCACTGCTGCCAGAATAACCGCCCTTTTCTGCACAACAGAATCTCCTGCTGAATCTGCCGGCCCATTCGATTCAAAGCCTGACACCGGGTTTCCGTAGCAATGATACATAGCTGCCAATGCCCCAAAGTCTGCCAATACCAGAAAAATGCTGCCTGCAAAAATCACAACCCATTCTATGCGTTCTGTCACAAACAGCAAAACTGCCATTGCCATATTTCTCTCGGCAAACAACACCACTGTCACTGCTGCCCCGAATACAGCCAGCAAATAAGCTGCCACGCAAATCAGGGCAGTGGACAGATTGCAGAGAGTCAGCAGGGCTGCCACCTGCCGGCTTCTTCCTTTCATCATATGATTGCTTTTCTTTTGGGCAGTGGGATAATCCTCCTGATTCCCAATACATTCAAACCCAACAAAAACCACTGGCAGAGTTTTC
>CATLIJ010000342.1 GCA_949948825.1 uncultured Clostridiaceae bacterium | reverse complement strand
CGGTACTGGATTGGTATTCTGGACCTGAATCTTGCTAAGAGGACGCTTAAAGTGGAGGGGCTTCATCTGGGAAAATATTCTCTTGAACAGTATGACCAGATTTATATTGATTCCATTTTGTCCTCCAGGGTGCTGGACGGCTCCTATTGTCCGGTGAATGAAAGGCTGGTGGAGGATATCCATGAAAATCCAGGAAAATATAAAGGCTTGTTTGATCCGGTAGCTAACTTAAAAGTTCTTGACTATCTGGAGCATTGCAGCAAAATGGATGCTATCCCTTATCAGAAGGATTTTGCCCTGATCCGGTATTTGGATCGGGAGAGCTTTTCAGGAAAGGCATATCCTTTGGGGGACGAACAGTTTCAGAAGATTGTCCAGGCATTTCAGTATAAAGCAGAGAAGGAGGTTTCCCTGTCTGCCATTTCCGGGGAAAGACGCCTGACCATACAGAGCCTTGCCATGAATGTGATGAGCATTCACACTCCAAGGGGATTGTATGTGCTGGCTTACCGGAAGCTGAACCTGGATGTGAGGCAGCGCTGTCTCCGTCCGGACGAGGACATTACTATCTGCACGGAATTTGCTGTCAACGGCAAAAGGGAGACTATCCGCCGCTATCTGGACGGAGATGAGTATGAGCTTTTGCAGGATTTTGAGGCAAATCAGGAGAAGCTAAAGGATGCCATAACCTGCCGCAGCCGGGGAAAATCAGGTGTGGATGATATGCCTTATATCATTGGCCTTGGCATGGATGTGGCGCTGGATTTGCGGCGGGAGTACAATGCCATATTGGAAATGTACCAGAAAGGGGAGGTGACTGCGCCTATCCGGGCCTTTTTCGGAGATCTCCTGGAACGGCCAAAAAGCAGGCGGATGGTTCCCATCACTCTTTTGGATCACAAGGTAAACTTAGACCAGCTTCTTGCCATTAATCATGCCATGAAATACCCTTTGGCCTATGTACAGGGACCGCCGGGAACCGGAAAGACCAACACCATCCTCCACACCATTATCACAGCGTTTTTTAACAAAAAGACCCTGCTGTTTGTGGCATATAACAACCATCCCATTGACGGGGTGGTAAAAAAGCTAAGCCAGCTGACCTATCAGGGCAAACGGATTCCCTTTCCCGTGCTTCGGCTTGGCAATACAAATAAACTCTGTCAGGCATTGTCTGCCATGGAGGAGCTGTATGAGGAGACAAAAGACATCCCGGTATATGACCGGACCCTGGACCGGAACCGGGACAGACAGAGCCAGCAGATGAAACGTCTGGGAGAGCTTTTGCGCCGGTATGAGGATGTGCTGGATTTGAAGGAGCGCAGCGAGACCATTGGCACGCTTTTGGAATATAGCCGCAAAAGCAGCCGGTCCATGCAGATGCTTCCCTTTGAGACAGATCTTGGCGGCAGGCAGCTGCAGCAGGTAAACCGCCAGCTGGAAAAGCTGGGGCAGATTACAGATGAGGATGCTCTGGCTCTGTTGACAGAGGATGTGGAGGAGCTGAAAAAATATCTCTATTATGCTTCTGTGAAGTGCATTCACCAGCTGGATGAGCCTGTGGGGCAGAGATTAAAGGAAATTCTGTTTATGGGGGATAAGGAGGAGCGGCTGGGAGAGTTTTCCCGATATTTAAAGGATGGGGACCATGTAAGGCAGCTTCTGCAGATCTTTCCCGTAGTGGCAACCACCTGCATTTCCGCCGGACGGCTGGGATCTCCCGAGCCTTATTTTGACATGACTGTCATGGATGAGGCCAGCCAGTGCAATACAGCTATTGGGCTGGTGCCTGTAATCCGGGGAAAAAATCTGATGCTGGTGGGGGACCCTCAGCAGCTGAGCCCGGTGATTTTGCTGGATGAGGTGTCCAATCAGCGGCTGCGGGGAAAATACGGGGTTTCCAGAGAATATGACTACCGGAAAAATTCTCTGTACAAAACCTTTCTTGCCTGTGATTCGGTCAGTGATGAGGTGCTGCTGCGCTTTCATTACCGGTGCAGTCCAAAGATTATTGATTTTAACAACAAAAAGTATTATAATTCC
>CATLIJ010000341.1 GCA_949948825.1 uncultured Clostridiaceae bacterium | reverse complement strand
TTGTTGGGAGTATGATTAGAAGGAAAAAAGATGATAAAACAGACAGCGGGAAGAGACCAGCTTGGAGCGTTTGCTCCAAAATTCGCACAGTTAAATGGTGATGTGTCTGAAGACAGCACTACTTAATGCTTTTATCTGCAGGACAGAAGAGCATGGTGTTATCAGAAGCAGGAAAGGAAGGGCAGAAGATGGCAGGATGTATGAATTGGAGGAGAATTTTACCAGTAGCAGCTTTGCTTACTATGACATTGAATTTCCATATTCATGGGGCAGTATGGAAATCCGGTACAGACGGCAGCCAAAACAAGTGGTGGTATGACTATGAGGATGGAACCTATGCCAGGAATGGCTGGTATTGGCTGGATGGCGACCAGGACGGGAGTTGGGAATGCTACTGTTTTGATGAAGAAGGCTGGCTGATAATGGATACCGTAACTCCAGATGGTTATACGGTAAATAAAGATGGGACATGGACGGTTCATGGTATTGTGCAGGTTCGGGATAGCAGGCAGCAGGAAAACGAAGCAGAGGAGAGAATGGAGATTCAGGTACAGTCGGAAGGAAAAATACTTCGTTTTGAATTAAACGACAGTTTGGCAGCAAAAGAATTGTATCAGCAGCTCCCTGTGGAAATTGATGTGTCTGATTATAGTACCAATGAGAAAATCTTCTACCCTTCAGAAAAGCTGACTACAGACGGGGCGCCATTGGCACAAGGGGGAGCCGGTACGTTGGCCTATTATAAACCATGGGGAAATGTGGTAATGTTTTATGGCGGTTTCCGTTCCAATAACAGCCTGTTTGAACTGGGGCAGGTAGTGAATGGAGGGGAATTTATAAGCGGACTAAAGGGAAGGATTCGGATCGAACCAGTGCAATAGGGAGGGGAAAATCATGGAATATACAAAGTTAGGAAATACAGAGATTGAAATATCAAAATTATGTGTGGGCTGCATGAGCTTTGGCAAGGCGGGAACCATGCATGACTGGACTTTGGATGAGGAGAAAAGCGGAGAAATCATCCGGCATGCGCTGGAACTGGGGATTAATTTCTTTGATACGGCCAACGGCTATTCTGCCGGAACCAGCGAGGAATATCTGGGACGGGCAATCAAAAACTATGGGGTAAGGAATCAGGTTGTCATTGCTTCAAAAGTGTATTTTAATGAAGGAAGGCTGTCTAAGAAGGCGATTATGCGGGAAATTGAGGGGAGTCTTGGAAGGCTTGGCACAGATTATCTGGATTTATACATCATCCACCGTTTTGACTATGACACCCCGATTGAAGAAACTATGGAGGCATTACATGAACTGGTAAAGCAGGGAAAGGTACGGGCCCTGGGTGCTTCTGCTATGTATGGATACCAGTTCCACAATATGCAGCTTGCGGCAAGGGATCACGGCTGGACCTTGTTTTCTGCTATGGAGAATCACTATAATCTGCTGTACCGGGAGGATGAGAGAGAACTGATTCCCATTTGCAGGCAGATGGGAGTGTCTTTAATGCCTTACAGCCCTCTGGCCGCAGGACATCTGGCCAGGGCTGTCTGGCAGTCGGATTTTTTGTGGGGACAGACGGACCGGGTGGCAAAGGGGAAGTATGACCGCATGGAACAGCAGGATATGGGGATTGTGAAGCGTGTTTATGAGCTGGCGGAAAAGTATGAATGTAAAATGTCACAGATTGCCCTTGCATGGCAGTGGGCAAAGGGGGTGGCTTCGCCGATTATCGGAGCGGCAAAGCTTAAGTATCTGGAGGAAGCAGCAGGGGCGCTGGCAATTCGGCTAAAGCCGGAGGATGTAAAATATCTGGAGGAATGCTATGTGCCTCATCCGATTATGGGAGCAATCAACAAAAATCCGGAGCAGGGGGTGATCCTGCTGGACGAGAAAAAGTAACAGGACAGAAAGGCAAAAATGCCTGAAAAGCATTGGATGAAAGAAAAATCAAGCATTTTACTTGAAGCCTCAATTTCGGTAAGATATAGGTATCAGAGGCGCGCCTGATGAACGATAAAACGAAAGGCATAAGAGTAAAATGAGCAAAGAGGGGCTTGTGTACGTGGACAAGGACAACCAGGGCAAAGGGACTCTGGAGCGGAGGCGGAAGGACAGCTTTTACTGGTATCAGAAGGTGATTGCTTCCAACGGAAA
>CATLIJ010000340.1 GCA_949948825.1 uncultured Clostridiaceae bacterium | reverse complement strand
AAATTTCACTGCTCTTTTGAAAGCTTTATGATGTTTATACAAAACTTTTGCAGTATCCATGGAAAAGGAAGAATCCAAATATTTCATAAATCCTTCAATATAGGTATTGTAGCCCTTTTGCCCAAAGATTCCTGGACCCATAGGTGTATTCCTGAATTCCAAAAGAGCTTTCTGCGTATTCTCGCACCCTGGACATATAAAACCTTATCCGGAGCGTTATACAGCCAGTCATACATATTCAACTCCCGCTCTCTTGGAAAATAGGCTGTATCCGATTCCACATAATTACGGGGCTTCAGAACTTTTGTAATGAAAACCGGAGAATCCTTGCTGTAACGTTCTATAAACCTGCCCTCTTTTATTTCCTCCAAGGTAACAAGATTATATTTTATTCCTCTGGACTTATCATGAAAGCAGATTCCCCGCAGGTATTCGGTTTGCATACAATCCAAATTGGAAATTCCCACAGTTCCTGTCAAATACAAATCAGAAATATGTCCCTGATCATCTTTTACACGGACAGCTGCTATTTTATTATCTTTCTCTATAAAACCAACCAGCTGCATACCAGCCCCCCTTTCCACTGCTTTTCCTTATAGCTCCATGATTCCCCTTATCTGTCACCGTTCCCCTTTTTGCTCCGGATATTCCTTATCCTTCCAATACCACCACCTTAATTTCTCCGGTTCATGCTGCTCATGTTCTGCAAAATAAACCGCACACCGAAACACATACAATACACACCGATCCTCCTGGAACCCTTTTTTCAGGCAATCCAGATGATACAGCTCCTCTGGATCTCTCCCAACCAAATCTGCAACACAGTGGATTCCAATGTTATTCAAATGCAGCTCCATATTTTCCCCAATTCCTGGTATTGTCTTTAAATCGCTGGCCAGATTTTCATGGAATTGTCTTTCTTGGTACAATCTCTTCCCTGACTTTTCTCCACTTTGTTTTTTCTTCATATCTCCTCCGCTGCAGCCTTCTCACCTGTAATCTGTCGTAATTGTACCACATCCTGCAAATTTCTTCCACAAAAAACCGGACAGAAGTTTGATACCCAGACATTGTAAAACCTATTCACACAATCTCGCAAAAAATGTTACTGTTCACGGGGGGCATCTTCTTGCCCGTCTTCGACGGACAAGAAGCATCAGGCGTTCGCCTGATGTGGAATCTGACATAAATTTGGGCTTTCAAGTGAGCTTGACACCCAAATTTATGTCAGATTCCCCGCCCCGTAAACTGTAACCAAAAAATTCCCGATCCTTCGCAAAATACTCTGGAGACGACTCCTCCAAAAGCCCGATGATCTGAGGCTTCTCCTCCCTCAAATGCCGAAAAAGGCTCTCATAGCAGATCAGTCCCTCTCCAGGCCGGGTACACACCTGTACTCCATTGGAATCAAACACACAATCCTTTAAATGAAGCACAGAAATCCGGTCTCCATAAAGATCAAAGGCCCTGTCAATCTTCTCGTTCTGCAGCTTTTTGCTCTTTGCTGTGTCTGGCGACATGAGATTTGCCGTGTCCAGAATCACCTCCACTGCCGGCGACGCCAGATCATCCAAAAACTGCTTCATTTTCTCCGGAGAAGACAAGGTATGGTCAAACACTCCCTCCACTCCCACTATCACGCCCAAAGCCTCTGCTGCTGTCACAATCCGCTCAAAGCTGTCAAGCAAAAGCCGGTAACACTCCTTTGACTCTGTCATAGGAGTCACAGACATATCAGCGCTGTACCTTCCGGTCTCTGTCCCCACCATATCCGCATGCATGTGTTTGGCATACCGAAGCCGTTCCACAAAACGGTTCACCTCTCTGAAACGTGCGGTTTCCTCCGGATTCACCGGATTAATATAGCATCCCAGCACTGCCACATGAATGTCCCTTTTTGCCAGCTCCCGGCCCAAATATCCGGCAAACCCTGCCGAATAATGGCCAGGGGAAAAATCATAGTCCCCAATGGATTTTTCCATCACCAGCTGAATATGACGGATTCCCATTTGCTGCAGACGATTTCCAAAGGTCTCCAAATCCGTCTGCGGCACAAAATCATGAGCCCTGACTCCAAACTGTATCATAACATCCCATCCCTTCTCCTGTCACCCGGCGCAAGTCCCAGGGCAGCCGCCCCAATGAGTCCCGCGTCATTTCCAAGCTCTGCCAGAAAAATACCAGTATTTGTCTTTGCATTTCTGGAATGGACAAACGGCTCCATTTTCTTTTTCAGAGGAACTAACAATTTGTCCCCTGCGCCGCTGAGTCCTCCGCCGATACAGATTCTATCCGGCTGCAAAAGATTCACAAGATTGGCCATTCCCTCTGCCAGATACCACAAAAACTCTTCAACCACCTGGCAGGCCGTCTCATCCTTTTGTTCTGCCGCC
>CATLIJ010000339.1 GCA_949948825.1 uncultured Clostridiaceae bacterium | reverse complement strand
CAATGATATTTCCCATAGAAGAGCCTAAATCCTTTCCTGCTGCATTCAGGTATACCTCTGGTTCGGCAAGCTTTAAATCCTTAAAAAACACCTGATTCAGGTTATAATCATAATTTTGTCCTGTATGGGCAAGAATGGTGTCAAAATAAATACGGCATTTTTGGATTACTGCTGATAAACGGATAATCTCCGGCCTGGTTCCCAGGATAATCAGAAGCTTTAATTTGCCGTTGTTTTGCCATTTTACTTCTTTAAAATCTGTTTTTTTCATTTCAGCTCCTATCTTTTTTCACTCCACCTTCTCATAAAACGTATCCGGATGATCTGGATCAAACCTTTCATTTGCCCACATAATTGTCACCAGATCCTCTGTTTCAGACAAATTGATAATGCTGTGAGTATATCCCGGCAGCATACGGACTGCCCTCATTTCTTTTCCAAACACTTCAAATTCTATCACTGGATAGGGATTTCCTGTTGTTGGATCTACCCCAAGCTTTCTTTCCAAAATCCTTCCATGTCCAGAGACCACAACAAAGATCTCCCATTTGCTGTTATGCCAGTGCTCTCCCTTGGTTTTCCCAGGCTTTGTCACATTAACTGAAATCTGACCGCAGGACCTGGTTTGAAACAACTCAGTAAAGCTGCCCCGCTCATCCGCTTTTGTATGTAATGCACAGCTTATTTTGGATTCCGGAAGGTAAGAGAGATAGGTGGAGTAAAGCTTTTTCGCAAAAGAATTTTCTGGAATTTCCGGCAGGAAAACAGGGGAAAATCCGGAAGAAAAAGAATGAAGAAGCTCTGTGATTTCCCCCAATGTGGCAAAATACACAGCAGGAACATAACAGAAACGCCCCTCCTTATGTTCTCTTCCCTCCAAAGCATCCACCATCTCCTGCACCAAATCATCAATATAGACTAACTCCAGTTTGGTATGAGGGTTATTTACTGTATATTCCAGATCATTGGCTATGGCATTGCAAAAGGTTGCCACAACCGAATTGTAATTGGGCCGGCACCATTTCCCGAAAAGATTGGGAAACCGATAGATCAAAACCGGACTTCCCGTCCGTGCCGCGTACTGAAAAAACAACTCTTCTCCTGCCAGCTTGCTCTTTCCATAATCCGAGTCCATATAACGCCCGGTGAGAGCTGCCTGAATGGAGCTGGAAAGCATCACCGGACAGGAATTATGATGTTTTTCCAACGTGTCCAGAAGACGGGAGGAAAAGCCAAAATTCCCCTTCATAAATTCTGCCGGGTCCTTTGGGCGGTTTACCCCGGCAAGATGAAAAACAAAATCACAATTCTGACAAAAGTAATCCAGCAAATCTGGATTTGTATCCACATCATATTCATATATTTCCTGGATCAAAAGTCCTTTTCCTGCAGGATTTTTTCCATCCCGGATATTTTTCAGATTTTCAATCAGGTTTCTGCCAATAAAGCCATTGGCACCTGTGATTAACACATTCATTTTTCCCCGCCTTTTCATTGCTGTTCTCTCACATAGTCAGCAGTGAGAAGCTTCTCAACCGTTTCTTCTACATTTAATAATCTTGTATTATGACTTGTGTATGCTTCCTCTGACTCTGTCTGCACCCGCCCGTCAATAAAATACTGATCATAGTTTAAATCCCGGTTATCTGCCGATACCCGATAATAATGGCCCATATCTTCAGAACGCAGCCGCTCTTCTCTTGTCATCAGGGTTTCATATAATTTCTCCCCATGACGCGTTCCGATTATCCGTACTCCTGTATTTCCAAACAATCTCTGAACTGCCTGAGCCAGCACGTCAATCCTGCTGGCATCGGATTTCTGAATAAACAAATCTCCTGGATTGGCATGTTCAAAAGCAAATTGTACCAGATCCACAGCCTCATCCAAATTCATAAGAAATCTTGTCATTTTTGGGTCTGTGATAGTAACAGGATTTCCGCTTTTAATCTGGTCTATAAAAAGGGGAATCACCGAGCCGCGGCTGCACATCACATTTCCGTAACGGGTGCAGCAGATCACAGTATTTCCCCGTTCTGCAGCCACTCTGGCATTGGCGCGAATCACATGCTCCATCATGGCTTTTGAGGTTCCCATGGCATTGATTGGATAAGCAGCTTTGTCTGTACTTAAGCAAACCACCCGTTTGACCCCTGCCTCTATGGCCGCGTGAAGCACATGATCCGTTCCCGCCACATTGGTATGTACTGCTTCCATAGGGAAAAATTCACAGCTTGGCACCTGCTTTAAAGCGGCTGCATGAAAAATAAAATCCACCCCAGGCATAGCATCATGGACAGACTGGGGATTGCGCACATCTCCAATATAAAATTTCACTTTTGAAGCATACTCCGGATCATGGCTTTGAAGTTCGTGACGCATATCATCCTGTTTCTTCTCA
>CATLIJ010000338.1 GCA_949948825.1 uncultured Clostridiaceae bacterium | reverse complement strand
TTCCCCGAAGGACAAAGCCTCCCTGCTACAAACCTTGGACTCTGAATGTACCCGGATGGCACACCTGATTGATGATATGCTCCTTTTGGCTTCAGCAGACGCACAAATATGGAAAATTTATCCAGAGAAAACGGATATGGATACCTTGCTGATTGAAGCCTATGAAGCCTTCCTTCCCTTCTGCCGCCAAAAGCAGGTCTCCTTAAGCCTGGATCTTCCCCAAGACCCGCTCCCGTGTCTCCTGGCTGACCCGGAACGTCTTCGCCAGATCCTTCTGATTCTTCTGGACAATGCTTTGTATTACACACCAGAAGGAAAAAAAATTCAAATCCAGGCATACACAAAACCGGAAAACCATCCCAGGAACCTGATCCTGCAAGTTACCGATCAGGGCTGTGGCATTCCGGATTCCATAAAACCCTATATTTTTGACCGGTTTTACCGGGCTGATCTGGCAAGAAGAGACAAAGCCCACTTTGGCCTTGGCTTAAGCATTGCCAAAGAGCTTACTGCGCTTCACAAAGGTTCCATCACAGTCAAAGACAACCCGACCGGAGGCAGCTCCTTTATCATCTCACTGCCTGTAATTTAGAAAAAACAAAAAAACGGCAGCACTTATTCTGATACCGCAAGCTGCACAAAAGGTACCGAACGCCGGTGAAGCCGGCGATGGCACATGACCATGTGCCCATGTACCTTGGCGCAGCTTGGGACTTTTCCCTGACTCTGTATCCAGACAGCGACTCGCTGCCCGTCCAGTCCTTTTGCCTTCACAAAATCACTGACTTCACTGCTGCCGTTTTCTTTGATTTTCATTGTATCACACCTGAATCGTAAATACAACTAAGGTTTATACCTCCCGGCTGCATTTTTCAGGAGAATCCCAAAAAGCTCTCCATTCCCCTTAAAAAAGCTGATTTTTGTGGGTACTCCCCCCTTTTTGGGATAAACTCTCGCCACCGGAACCTCACAGGCCCGATACCCCAGCTGAGTCGCGCGGACAGACAGATAAGCCAACAGCTCATAGGTCATAAAAATATCACGCAGAGGCGCTACCCGCCTGTCCTTTAAGTACCGGGCAGAATAAGCCCGGTAAGCATTGGTTGTGTCTGTAAAACGCTGCCTTGCTGTCAAAGAAATGATTGGCGCATGAATCCCTCTGACTGCAATCAGACGAAGCCAGGGGGTACGCACTGCCCTGCCGCCCTTAATAAACCGGGAACCCTGGACCAGGTCATATCCCTCCTGCAGCTTGGCAGCAAACAAAGGCACATCCTCAATGCTGTCCTTGTTGTTGCCGTCAATCGTAAGAATCCCTTCATATCCCCGTTGTAAAGCCCACCAGATCCCCATGCGAAGCTGGGCTCCCTGCCTGCCCTCATCCTGTTTGATCAAAAGCGTGTTCACTCCCAGCCGGTGCAGACGTTTCTCCTCCATGCTTCCGTCAACCGAGCCTCCGTCACAAATTACCAGATCCGCAAAATCCGCCGCCCTGCTCCTTTTGGCCCGCATCAGCTCCTTTAAAATCCGCTCCCCCTCATTGATCACTGGAATTAAAACCACATAGTTCTTCCTTTTCTCCTCAAATTCCCTGGACTCAAACCGGGGAACCCCTGGCTGTCTCTCATAGATCATGCCACACCTCCTCCATAGATTCCATCACCTCTTCCAGCCCGTCCAAAGTAAGCCCCTTTCCCATTTCCACTGACACAAATCCAGAATAGCCCTCTGATGCCAACAGCCTTCCCAGCTCCCGGTGCATTTGTCTTCTCTCAATGGGTTTTAACCCCGGCTCGCTGATATGAACATGGTGAATGTATTTTACCTGACCGGAAAGTCCGGACACATCTTCCCCATTGGCAATCATGGTTCCCACATCCAGATTCAGCAGAAATGCCGGCGAATCCACCTGCCGCACCAGCTCTAAAGCAGACCAGGTGTCATTCATATAATTGGTCCCATACATGGGCGGATTGGCTTCCATGGCAATCACTGTCCGGTAATGGGAAGCAGAATCACACAGCTCCTTAAAAAATGCAATTCCTGCTGCCGGGTCTCCATCCACAGGCAGCTTCCGGTTCTTCGGGCAGCCAAATACCAGATTTTTGCAGTCCAGGGCCGCTGCAAATTCCATGGCCTGTCTGGTATAATCCAAAAGAATCTCCCTTTCCCTTTCGGTTCCAAACATGCTTTCTGTCCGCCCATACCAGATGGACTGCATGGAAGGCACCGCAAACCCATACTTTTCCCTCAAGTCCCTTTTCCACTCAGCCGCCTGCTCCAGATGCCTGTATGGCTGATCCGGAAATAACCGGGTAGGCGCAATCTCCAGACCAGAAAACCCATGAGCCTTCATCCGCTCATACACCTGCCCATCCAGCTCCGCCTCCCACCCAATATTCGACATACAC
>CATLIJ010000337.1 GCA_949948825.1 uncultured Clostridiaceae bacterium | reverse complement strand
AATTAAGCTTGTCCAGCTTGGTCTGCATCACGCCAAACCGGGGATAGGCTGTAATCATAATCCCGGCAATCAGCGCCCCCAGCACTGGAATAACCACCAGAATGATCATAGCCAGACGGTAATTCATAATAAATGCCATAATCAGCGCTCCCACCAGCATTCCCGGCGCACGGAGAGCCAGCCGCAGAATCATCATCATCACCATCTGCACCTGCTGGATGTCATTGGTCAGCCGTGTCACCAGAGAACCTGTGCTGAACTCATCAATATTCCGGAAGGAAAACTGCTGCACCCGCGCAAAAAGATCCCGGCGCAGGTCACTGGTAAAGCATATGGATGCCCTGGCAGAAAAATAAGCGCCTCCAATGCCGCTTAAAGCCATAAAAAACGCCACGCCTGCCATCAGAAGCCCCATCTGCACAATGTATGCCCAGTCACGGTCTGCCACGCCGTTGTTAATAATCAGAGACATCATCTTAGGCAGCAGAATCTCCCCAATGACCTCTGCAATCATCAGACATGGGCCAATCACAAACGCACTGAGATAAGGCTTTGCATATTTTCCATAGCCTCTCATTCTCTTTCCTCCTTTTCTTCAAGCTGGGTTTTCAAAAGACATTTTCAATAAAACAATTTAATAATAAAAGCACTTGCCATAAATTGCAAGTGCTTTTCCAAAGTTCACAATTCTTTCATAAACAACCTCATTGACATTATTCCACCCATGGCTTATTCCGGTATTTCGCTGCTCAATTTGAGGAAATACCAGAAGAAACCCTTCGCCATGCTGCCATGCTCTTTCTCACTGCAAAGGAAATCCCGAATATTCTTTCTTCTTTGTTTCGGGCAAACAAAGAGACCTATGAATACATTGGTCCGAGAAAGACAGATCCTGTCCCATTAAAAAGATCCACAAGGCTTTATGCAAAACAGTTTTTGGAAAATAGTCCCTGTGACTGGAATGATTCATACAAAAACACGGCTTCCGAATTTCTTGAATTTGGATTTCTTGATTCAAATGAACTGCGCTCCTATCTGGAAGGCCATGTAATCTTCTCCAAAAACAAATGTATGGCGTATCAGGAATAAGTTTTTCTTATTCCTGATACGCCAACCCAAGGGACTGGGCCAGTTTCTCTGCTTCCAGATGGTCACAGCACCACTCCCCCTCATGGAAACTGTCTGCCCATATTTCGATCCTTCTTATCATACCATCTCCCTGCGCCACACAAAGAGCTTAACTCTTCCCAAAATAATAGATCCGTATTGTTTCTATTCTTTCCCAACCATCTCCAACGCCTCATTCAGCATTTCAGTCCCTTCCACCGCAAACCTTCCGTCCCGAATCACAAAAAGCCTTGTCCCATCCTTTCGGACAGCCACTATATCCCCCAGCTCTGGATAAGGAATGGTAATATCCAAATGACATCCAAAATAAGCCCTGGACGCATCCTCCCTTCGCAGAACAGACACCTCATTGTCTCTGGCAATCACTTCTCTCCCGTCCGGATTATACACAGGAGAATCCTCGCTCCAGCTGTAACAGGTATCCCCCACTGCAAAATGAGGTCCCATCTTTTCTGCAATCAAAATCGGAAGCTTCTCTCCAATGCCAAAACGCTCTGCCATGGCAAAAGCCGCTGTGTTGGTTCCTATGGCAAACTCTCCCATGGGAAGGGTGTCATGGTTCTTTAAGATTTCCTGTCGGATAAGCTTTTTCCCCTCCTCTGGCTCCGGAAAATTATCACAGGAATAATCTGTCACCATACCGTCCCGGAACCAGATCCGTAAATTCTGAAACTGTATCTTCCCAAGATAGACCTTACCCACATGTAAAAGTCCCTCTGTGCCAGTTAATTGGGGAGAAGTGAAAACCTCCCCCACCGGAATATTCACATCCGCCACACAGTTTTCAAAATTTGTCTCCTTGGTTTTATCCTTTAAAGGATGGAGAAAAATCCGAAGGCGCGTATCGTTTCTAAAGCCCGGTCCGCTTTCCGGTTTGCTCCCGTCCCTTTGCTCCGCTTCCCGGCTTAGTTCGCTCCCATCCCTTGGCTCTGCTTCCCGGCCTGGTCCGCTCCCGTCCCTTGGCTCTGCCAAAGCTTTGTCTTCTGTCCTTTCTCCTCTTCCAGTCACCTCCACATACTCCGCCTCATCCAAAGTCAGTATCAGCCGCTGCTGAATCTCCTTATAGACTTCATAATCCAGGGTATTGATTCGGATTGTCTCTGCAAAAATCTCCGGAAAATCCTCCCCCACCTCCGGAACTGGAAATGCAATGATTGTAAAGCTTGTCTCATCTCCCGGAATGTATTGATTCACCACTGGCATAGACTCATTGGAATAGGCGATGGACAGCTCTTCCTGCTTTTTGCTGAAGGAAAGAGCCTCCGGCTTATTCACTGGCGCAAAAGCCTTCTGTCCAAAGGTCT
>CATLIJ010000336.1 GCA_949948825.1 uncultured Clostridiaceae bacterium | reverse complement strand
GGAGAAGATGCATTTGACGCGTTTTCAGAGGAGATGGGCAGATATGGAACCAAGGCAGTGATTGTTCATGGAGAAAGAGCTTGGAATGCCTCAAAGGAATATGTGCTTCCTGCTCTTGCTAAGGCAGGGATTGGTGTGACCGGGGAGATTCTTTACGGCCATGAGGCCACTTATGCCAATATGGAGAGAATTGCAGCGAGTCCGGAGGTGAAGGCAGCGGATATGGTTATTGCCGTAGGCGGGGGAAAGTGCATTGATACGGTAAAGCTGGCTGCAGACCATGCGGGGAAACCGGTATTTACCATTCCCTCCATTGCCTCCAACTGTGCTCCGGTGACAAAAATCAGCATTATGTACAATGAGGATGGTTCTTTTAAAGATATTCCCAAGTTAAAGCAGGTTCCTGCCCACTGCTTTATCAATCCCAAGATTGTGCTGGCAGCGCCGGTGCGGTATCTTTGGGCAGGAATCGGGGATGCCATGGCAAAGCATGTGGAGTCCTCCTGGTCTGCCAAGGCCGGGGAAGCTTTAAACTTTGGAAGCGAGCTGGGAATTACCTCTGGCCGGATGTGCTTTTATCCGATGTTAAAGGATGCTGCCAAGGCTATGGAGGATGCAAAGCAGGGGATTGTCAGCGAGGAACTGCAGAATACTTTGTTAAATATTATTGTTTCGCCGGGGATTGTGTCTGTCTCTGTACATCCCAATTATAACGGCGGCGTGGCCCATGCGCTGTTTTACGGGCTGACCAGCAGAAAACATATTGAGAAGAACCATTTGCATGGAGAAGTGGTGTCTTATGGGACTTTGGTGAATCTGATTCTGGACAGAGACTGGGAGAAGCTGGAGCAGGCTTACCGGCTGAATCAGTCCATCAAGCTTCCTGTGTGTCTGGCAGATCTGGAGCTGGAAAAGGACGACCCTCTGGAGGATGTGCTGGAGGTGACTATGGCAAATCAGGAGCTGTCCCACACTCCTTATCCTGTGACAAAGGAAAGCATCCGGCAGGCGATTCTGGATTTGGAAGAATATTGTCCTGGGACAATCAGTAAGATTGGAGTGGCCTGATGCAGGCTGACTGGTTTTATGAAAGTAAAGGGGTAAGGAAATGGCAGTAAAGATTCAAAATATCAGAGTGATTTGCACAGCTCCGGAGGGGATTAACCTGGTGGTGGTTAAGGTGGAGACGGATGAGCCTGGACTTTATGGTTTGGGCTGCGCTACCTTTGCCTACCGTCATCTGGCAGTGAAGCTGGTGGTGGAAGAGTATTTGAAGCCGCTTTTGATTGGAAGGTGCGCAGAGGATATTGAAGATTTGTGGCAGCTCATGCACCAAAATGGCTATTGGAGAAACGGTCCTGTTGAAAACAATGCTATCTCCGGGGTGGATATGGCTCTTTGGGACATTAAGGGAAAAATGGCCAATATGCCGGTCTATCAGCTGTTTGGAGGAAAATGCCGGGAAGGGATTCCGGTATACCGCCATGCGGACGGCCGGGATTTGAATGAGCTGTGTGAAAATATTCAGCGTTTTCGGGAAATGGGAATTACAGCCATCCGCTGTCAGTGCGGCGGTTATGGCGGAGAGTCTTTTGGACAGACACCGCCCTGGGCTCCTGTGGGGGCCAAACCGGGGGTCTATCTGGACAGCCGGAAATACATCCGGGATACTGTGAAACTTTTTGAGGGCATCCGCAGCCGTCTTGGAGAGGAAATCCAGCTGGTCCATGATGTCCATGAGCGGATTGCTCCAGGAGAAGCAGTGAAACTGGCAAAGGAGCTGGAACCTTTTGATCTGCTGTTTTTGGAGGACCCAGTGTCCATTGAGCAGACCGGGTGGCTCCGGCGGCTCCGGGAACAGTCCATGACCCCCATTGCAGAGGGGGAGCTGTTTAACAATCCAAGGGAGTGGAAAACCCTGATTACAGAGAGACTGATTGATTTTATCCGGGTGCATATCAGCCAGATCGGAGGGATTACTCCGGCGAGAAAGCTGCAGATTTTTGCGGAGCAGTTTGGAGTAAGAACGGCATGGCATGGCCCGGGAGATATGTCGCCTTTGGCTCATGCGGCAAATATTCATATTGATCTGGCTGCGCCGAATTTCGGAGTGCAGGAATGGTCCGGAATTGAGCCTCCCAACTTTGTGATTCAGGAGCTGAAGGGACCTCACGGAGCGCTTTTGGAGGTGTTCCCCGGATTGCCGGAATTTAAGGATGGGTATGTGTATGCCAATGACAAGCCTGGGCTTGGAGTGGATTTGAATGAGAAGGAAGCAGAGAAATATCCCTGTGAAAATGTGGTGACTACGTGGACTCAGACCCGGAGGCGGGATGGGGCGCTGCAGACGCCGTAGAATTGGTGATGAGATAAAAGGTCTGTTTCAAGGGGCCGCATCAGAAGGAACCGGGAATTGTAAGGAGCGGTTTTTTTGAGA
>CATLIJ010000335.1 GCA_949948825.1 uncultured Clostridiaceae bacterium | reverse complement strand
CTCCCACAGAAAGCTTTCCCCCGCTCTCTCCCACATCGCTTTCATATCCATGCTCCAGCCTTCCTGCCACCACATCTGCCGACACCTGTCTGGCTGCCTCTTCCACCTGTTCATCCGTAGCATCCAAACGTCCATAACGAATGTTCTCCCTTATGGTTCCGGAAAACAGATGAGGACTTTGAAGCACATACCCAATCTGACTGTGCAGCCACAGCTGGGACCGTTCACGATAATCCACGCCATCAATGAGAATCCTTCCCTTCGTGGGTTCAAAAAACCGCCCCAGCAGATTGACCAGAGTAGATTTGCCTGCGCCGGTCTCTCCTACAATGGCCACATTCATCCCAGCCGGCACATGCAGATTAAAATGCTCCAGCACATACTCCTTGCCGTCCGGATACCGAAAGGACACGTCCTCAAACACAATATCGCCCTGAATCCGTTCCCAGTTTTCCTTCTTTGCTGTAAACGTATCTCCGTACCGGGCGATCACCTGCTCACAATCCACCACATTGGGCTTTTGCTCCAGCAAATCCATCACCCGCTCTATATTTGCCTGACAGGAAATCAATTCGGAAAGCAGTCTTGCCAGCTGTTGGATCGGCTCAAAAATAATTACTCCATAGGAAATAAAGACCGATAAAGTCCCCAGCTGCATCAGCTGGCTCTGCACCAGCCTGCCGCCTCTTTTCAGCACAATGGCAGAAGCCACGGAACTGAAAAGAAGAATCATGGATATATAAATGGCATTCAGTCTTGCCGAACGAATCGCTGCCTGATGCATATCATTGGTCCGCTTAAAAAACTCCTGGTCATTATCTGGTTCCATCCCCATGCTTTTCGAGGTCTTTACTCCTGTGATTCCTTCATTGTAAGCACTGGTAATCTGAGAATTGGTCTTGCGCACCTTCCGGTTCCAGTGTAAAATCCGGTTCTGAAAATAAACGGTCAGAAAAGCAATACACGGTACAATCATCAAAATAATCATAGCCAGCCCTGCATCCAGCCAAAACATAATCACAAACACACTGATTACATAAATCAGCGCCCAAAACATATCCACCAGCCCCCATGCAATCATGGAAGCAATCCGCAGGGTATCACTCATAACCCGCGCATGAATATATCCTACAGGTGTGGTATTATAATAAGAAAAAGACAAAGTCTGAAGATGCTGAAACTGCGCCCATTTTAAATCCCTGCCCACATTCATCTCAATCGTAGTGGCTGCATGTACGGAAAAATACACACTGACCGTCTGAGTCACAATCATCATCACATAAACTGCTGCAAAAGGCCCCAGCCCAGCTAAGGTATCCTTTGTGATAAAATGATCAATGGCATAGCTCTGAAACAAAGGAGTCAGTACATCCACTGCTGCCAGAAATATATTCAGTCCCATGGTAATCAGAAAATACCGGAAATAAGGCTTAAAAAAGGGGATCATCTTTGCCCATATCCGGAAGCTGAAGGGTTTGTTGTATTCCTGTTCCTCATATGCTGCCATTCTGCACCTCCCTGACTGTTTTCCCGTTTTCGTAACTCCCTGCTTCCCGGACTGTCACCTGATCTGCTTCCTGACCATTTACCTTGTTCTCTGCCCTATTTCTGTCATCCCCGCTCATCTGAATCTCATAAATTTTCCGGTAAATTCCCCCTTTCTGAAGCAACTGGACATGGGTTCCCAGCTCCTCCACCTTACCATGATTCAAAACCAAAATCTGATCTGCGCCCATAAGCGTGGTAATCCGGTGGGATATCAAAATTACCGTTGACCCTTTCATCCTTTCCTTCAGCGCTTTGCGGATTTGAAAATCCGTCTCCGCATCCACAGCAGACAGGGAATCGTCAAAAACCATAATGGGCGTTTTTGATAAAAGCATCCGGGCAATGGCCACCCGCTGCCTCTGCCCGCCGGACAAGGTGACTCCCCTCTCCCCCACCAAAGTATCATAACCATCTGGAAAATTCATAATAGTCTCATCCATACAGGCAATCCGTGCCGCCTGCCGGATCTCCTCCATGGATGCTCCTGGCATTGAAGCTGCGATGTTCTCTCCAATTGTCCGTGAATATAAAAATGGTTCCTGAAGCACCATTCCCACATTCCTGCGCAGCCATTCTAAAGGCAGCTTTTGAATATCCATACCTTTGACCAGAATTTTCCCCTGACCCAAAGCTCCCTTGGCTTCATCTGCACAAGCACCGCCGCTGGCATCTTCCAGCTCATAAAGCCGGGTTAAAAGCTGTACAATGGTTGATTTGCCGCTCCCGGTGCCGCCTAAAATTCCAAAAGTCTGACCCTGGGGAATGGAAAAGGAAACATCCTCCAAAACCCTTTTTCCCTTCTCATAGGCAAAAGACACATGGGAAAATACAATATCCAGCTGCTGGGGAAGTTTTTGCTCCTGGTTCGTTCTCTGTTCCGGTCTCTGCTCCTGTTCCGGTTTCTGCTCCTGCTCCGGTTTCTTCTCTTGTTCCGGTTTCTGCTCCTGCTCCGGTTTCTGCTCCTGCTCCGGTTTCT
>CATLIJ010000334.1 GCA_949948825.1 uncultured Clostridiaceae bacterium | reverse complement strand
GGATATTCCCAGTCCTTCACATCCAGCGATGACCTGACTGTCCGGCAGGACCCTGGCATAAATACGTCCCTTTAAATGTTCTGCGGCGGCAAATATGCCTAACTCCCTGCTGCCTGTGGTGAGAAGCACTGGCTCTTGGTTCTCTTTCAAAAGCTCCACTGCCTCCCCAGGGGTATCCACCCAGTCAACCGCACCAGACTCTGTTCCAAAAACCTCCAAAAGCTCCTCTGCCTCCTGCCGCAGAACCCGCCTGCACAAAACCCCTGCCTTTTCACAGGCAGAAAAAATATGCTTTGTGGCCATTTCCGCATAAGGGTGGGTGGCATCCAGCACCAACCGGGGATTTTCTTTTTGAATCAGCTGGGTCATTTCCTCCTGGTCCAATGGACCCTGACGCACTGACAGACCTTCTCTGGCCTTCAAAAGCCCCTTTCCATACTCAGATACCACGCTGACCAGCACCTCAAGCCCTGTTGCAGCTCCATACTCAGCCAGTATCCTTCCCTCCACAGTTCCTCCAAAGATCAATACCTTTGTCATGGTTCCTGCCTTTCCAAAAGCCCTATGACCCACTCCCGGTACTTCTCTCCCAGTTCCAGCTCCATATCTGTCCAGATCTGGCTTCTGGCACAAGCCACATTCTCCTGGCGAATGGGGTCATAGCCTGTCTTCTCATAAGTTTTATAATACAGCCCTAGCCCCCGCTTCTGCCAGCTGGGCAGCTGGTTATAATTGATATTTCCCGAAAAGAGCAGCTCGTTTTTCTCGGCATTTGATTTTCCTTCCATGGCTTTTGTCGCCTTTTGGGGAGATTCTCCCTGTTTCCGAAGCATCCAGTAACAATGGGCGTTAAGAGAATTTCTATGAGCATACTCCTGAATATAACTATACCACACTTTTTCCCAACCGTACAGCCGCATCCACTTAAAAAAGCCGCCTGTAAAACAGACGGCTTTTTTACTTAATTCTTCATCTCCATACCGCAGGCTGTACACATTCCAGCCACAGCCGCCATGGAGGCTTTATCTTTTTCCATCATCTCATAAAACCGGTATCCGCCGGATAAATTCCAGGTCTTAGCGCCAGCCTGCTCCAAAATCCGCTGGGCTAAATATCCTCTTAGACCAATCTGGCAGGTAATATAAATATCCTTGCCAAGATCCAGCTCATCCATGCGTTCCCGCAGACTGTCCAAAGGAATGTGAAGGAAACCAGGAATCATTCCTCCTGCTACCTCCTCATCTGTCCGCACATCCAGCCGGATTGCGTCCTCCGGAATCTTCTCCAGGTCCTCCACATAGAACGGCTTCATCAGCCCCTCCATCACATTTCCGATCACATAGCCTGCCATATTCACCGGATCTTTTGCAGATGAGAAAGGCGGAGCGTAAGCCAGCTCCATCTCCTGAAGGTCATATCCTGTAAGTCCAAAGCGCACTGCATTGGCCAGATCATCAATCCGCTTATCCACACCCTTGCCGCCCACGATCTGAGCTCCCAAGATCACGCCGCTGTCCGGGTCAAATAAAGTTTTTATGGTCATCATCTCCCCGCCCGGATAATAGCCTGCCTGAGAGGCAGACGTTGTAATCACCTTGCCAAAGGAACGTCCCTGAGCCAGAAGGCTTTCCTCCTTCTCCCCGGTAACAGCCACAGTCATGTCAAAGAACTTCATAATGGAGGTACCCTGACTTCCCTTGTAGGCAACTCTTTTGCCGCACAGATTATCCCCAACAATCCGTCCCTGCTTGTTGGCAGGAGATGCCAGAGGAATGAGAACCGGCTTTTTGCTTACCACATGAAGTACAGAAACCGCGTCTCCCAAAGCATACACATCCCTGGCAGAGGTTTCCATATATTCATTTACCAGAATCTCCCCTCTCTGTCCCAAATCAATGCCGCTGTCCTTTAAAAAGCCTGTATCCGGACGCACGCCGATGCTTAAAATAACCATATCTGCCTTTACTCTGCGCCCATCCTTTAAAATAACACTCTCCTTATCCATGGCAGTACACGTCTGCCCCAAATACAAGTCAATTCCCCTGGCCCGGATATAATTGTGCACACCATGGGCCATGTCCATATCAATGGGAGGCATCACATGGGCCGCGCCTTCAATCACCGAAACCTGAATTCCTCTCTCCGCCAGATTTTCCGCCATCTCCAGTCCGATAAACCCGGCCCCGACCACAGCACAGGAGGAAGGCTTTTTCGTCTGAACAAAATCATAAATAGCATAAGTATCCGGAATATTCCTCAAGGTAAACACCGTGTTCTCTTCCATTCCCGGAATAGGAGGACGCACCGGCCCTGCCCCTGGAGAAAGCACCAGCTTATCATAAGTCTCCTCATAAGTCTCCTGTCCGTGCTTTACTGTCACGCGCTTATTCTCTGTGTCCACAGCCACCACCTCGCTGCCTGTGCGCACATCCACGCGGAAACGGCTGTGGAAACGCTCCGGCGTCTGAAGCTGCAAGGCTCCCTTGTCCGTGATTACGCCCCCTACATAATAAGGAAGGCCGCAGTTGGCATAG
>CATLIJ010000333.1 GCA_949948825.1 uncultured Clostridiaceae bacterium | reverse complement strand
ACACCTCCAGCCGGACCGCTTTCGGAGCCACGGCGATCACCCTGGCCTCCACCACACGCCCCGGCACAATCATAGGCGTCCCATCCTGGGAAGGCATGTAGAACTGCTGCCGCTTCCGAAGCATGGCCTCTCTCCTGGAAGCCGCCACGCTGCCGGACCCCTCATCCAGATCCCGGACAATAAAATCAAGCTCCGCCCCCAGCATGTTGTTGGCAAGCCTGGTCTGCCGGTTCACCGGATCAGAGTTTTCCCTTCCGTCCCCTTCCAGGTTAATCATCATCTCCTCCATGGGAATCAGAACCCGACAGCCTTTGTAATAGATCACAGCCACCACCCAGCCGCCCTCCAGCCTTTCAATCCCGCTTAAAGGCCCGGACAGAATCTTCCTTGTCCTCTGGGCATTCATTAACTCATGCCACACCAGATCCTCCTGGTTCTTCGCCTCTGCCGCAGCACCTCCTGCGTCCACAGTCAGAATCCCTACTGGACGGCTCCTGGAGCGTACAACGCCTTCCTGCACTCCCTCCGCCACACGGCTTTTACTCTCTTCCTTCATGGGCATACCACCTTTCTTTTTTCATTCTGAATCCCCGGATTTTTCAAAAACTGCCTGAAAACACAAAAAGAGCAGCCCTGTAAAAAGCTGCTCTCCGTGAACCCGTTGATTCAGAAATCTGATGATACCATTATAAAACATCTGGAATTGCAAGTCAATTCTTCAGGAAATGCAATGTGGTTTCATTTCCGTCCCAATTTCGTCTCATCCACATGAAACCCGTCAATGCAACGCAAAAACGTTATGGACAATTCCTGAAATAAGTCCTCGCAAAACCGCCCTTCTATCATGGAACGACTAATGAGCAATGGACGGTACTGCAAGAACAGTTCCTCCTTCGCTGCCTTATCCCCCATCTTTGCTAGACATAACAATTCCTCAGTTCCCATTCCTTTCCCATCCTTTCTTCACTTTCTTGCGGGCATAGGAATACACAGAAGCCACTTTTTGCGGCTCTATTCCCATCTTTTCCGCAATCTCCGCAAATGTTAGCTGCCTAAACACCTTGCCAAACACCACCACAATCTCCATATCCGTCAAATGCGACAGACTCTTCCACATATGGAAATCCAGACAGTTCTTCAGATACTGCCGAATTGTATCAGCTTCCCATGGAATTTCCTCTATGACTACCAACCAATACTCTTCCATTTCCAGGCCAGCCTTTTCCTTCCCATATAGGGATGTCTCCATATCCTCAGACACATCTTTCCAAATCCTTGCCTCTTCTTTCTTCAAATAATCCCTCCTGGCTCGATCCACCGCCGTCTCCAGATACTTGGTAAAACGTCCTTTTACGAAATCTTCATTCGTTCCTTTCATTTCTCCCTCCGGTTATCTAAAAAATCCAAGATTTTCCAAAGAGAGACGGCGGTTCTCTAATCTTCTCTATACCTATACCCAAATACAATTGGGCATATAGTATTAGTACAAAAACAAAGAAGGAACAGCACCATACTGTCCCTTCCTTATCATGAAACCTGTTTTCCCCTAAATTTCCTCCGCCTGTTTGTAAACAATTACTCTTTTCAAAACATTTTTCTTACAATCAGCCCAATATAACTTGGGTTTATAGTTTGTGTTCTATTTCTTAATTTCCATATACACTAGAGTGTGTCTGAAAATTAAAAAATGCACAAAACATATGTTTTGCCCCAAATTCTGTGATAAAATAAAGAAAAAGGGGTGTTTATTATGACAAGACGTTATGAGTTAACTGACCAGGAATGGGAACAAATTGCTCCCCTCCTTCCGGTGGAAAAAAACAGCAGACCCGGACGGCCTTCCAAAGATAACCGTCTCATGATAAATGCCATGATCTGGATTGTCCGTAGTGGAGCCCCCTGGCGTGACCTCCCTGAGCGTTATGGCCCCTGGAAATCTGTATACAGCCGTTTCCGCAAGTGGATTGAGGACGGGGTACTGGATAATATCTTCCGTGTCCTTAGTCTGGAGGCGGAACTGGATGAACTGTTTCTGGATGCAACCATCGTCAAGGCCCACCAGCACAGTGCAGGTGCCAAAAAAGGGGGCCAGCCAATGAAATAGGGCACAGCCGTGGAGGGGCAAGCAGCAAAATCCATGCGGCAGTAGACGCCTATGGATATCCCGTATCTGTCATGCTGAGTCAAGGACAGAGCAATGATATAAATTATGCCATTCCAGTGTTGGAGCCTATTAACATAGATGGGAGCCAGGTTGTGGCCGACCGTGGATACGACAGTGCCAGGCTACTGGATTATATTTATGGCCGGAAGGGGGAGCCAACGATACCATCCAGAACCGGAGCCAAGTTTGAGCGCCATTGTGACTGGTGGCTTTATAAGGAGCGTCATCTGGTTGAGAAATATTTTCTCAAACTGAAAGCATTCCGCCGGATTGCAACACGTTATGACAAACTGGCGTTTACTTATATGGGCTTTATTTGTCTTGCCTCCATCCTGATTTGATTAAAATAACCAAATCCAAATAATTTTCAGACACGCTCTAGTAAAGAGGTGA
>CATLIJ010000332.1 GCA_949948825.1 uncultured Clostridiaceae bacterium | reverse complement strand
GGACTGTTTTTGACGGGCGTCTGTATGATTCCAAACCAAGAAAGCCAAAGGCCATGAAAGTTCAGGAATGTTTTGGAGACCAGGAGAAGGCAGAGCGCCTGTATCAGCGCTTCCAGGATATTTACCGTCAGCTTCCCAAAAAGGGCCTGGTGTACGACCCTTGTATTTTTCCCTGGTATAAAGTGGAATTAGAACCAGGTCAGGTGATTTGTCAGCTGGCATTTTTGGCATATGTGCTCCAGGATGAGGAGAAAATCACCTCCATGGCAGAGCTTTTGGCAGAGAGCAGCAGCGGGGAACGGGCCAATCTTTTAAACCTGCTGCTGTATGAACCGGCAAATGAGCGGCAGCGGCAGCTGGCCATTGGATATATGGGAAATGCAGACACAAAAACCTCTGCCTATGGGGTGGACATTGTGAAACGGCTTTCCCTTACCCAGGCGGAGTATGAGCAGGTGGAGGAGCTTTTGCGTTTTAAGAGAAGCCAGCTGCGGAACATTCTGATTGAGCTTTTGATGGAACAGCCGGATAAGAATATGGATGGTTGTCTGACCCGGCTTTTAAAGGATAAGAGAGAGGAAAAGCGCAGCGCCGGACTGGACATTCTGCTGCGGCTTTCCAGGGATGAAAAACGGACTGCCCTCTATGAACAGGTGAAAGGAACGGTTTCCCTGGTGGAGAAGCCCACAGACAAGGAAAAGGTTCTTCTGGCAGAGCTGGGGGAAGGCCAGAAGGAATCTGAGGCAGAGAAAAAGGGCTATGGAATCTATGACCCGGATGTGCCGGAGGAGCTGCTCATCCCCGGACCAAAGGAGCTGCCGTCAGATCCTGCGGGGCTTTTGGCCCGGTTTATGCCCTTGTCCTGGAAAGAGGCAGCAGAAAAGCTGAAAAAGCTGGACCAGCTGTTTGAGGCCAACAAGGATTATGAGTACATGGATTATACTGGGGAGAAAACCCTTTTGGGAAATGTTTACACCAGATTAAAGGACAAAGGTCAGTGCGGTCCACAGGAAGGAGAAAGGGCCAGCAGTCTGTCTGGTCAGCGAGGTCTGGAGGATTATCCTCTTTCCCGGGAGCTGGAGCATTTTTACCGGGAGGAGCTTCAGGACTGTTTCCAGGTGACACAGATGCGGGAAATCCTTACCTGGGGAGGAAATGCATGGGCAAAAAACGCGGCAAAACTGTTTTATGAGACTGCTTTTGGGTATGTGCCGGAGACGCCGGAGTCCATCACCCTGAAATACCGCAACCATGTGGACAGGGTTCTCAATCTATATATGGAAGAATTTCAGGATAAAAAAATGCTTTTGGATACCAGTGTCCGGCTTTTGACAGCCCTTCTTGCGGCAATCAACCAGGAAAACAAGGTCATCCAATATGAATTTACCACCTGGAACGGAAGAAAGGCGGAAAACAAGATTTGTGTTTCCAATCTGTTTTTGTTTTCCCGGTATTTTAACCGAATTTCCCAGTGGGAGGATGAGGAGGATTTTAAACGGGGATTTGCCGCGGCCTGGAGGCTGGAGGTAAAATGTCAGGAGAACCGGAAGAGACGGCGGTTCATTCCAATCGGAGGCAATACCAGAGACATGGCTATGACCGGAATCCGGCCTTATTGGTTTTTTAAGGCATATCATATGGGAATGGTCTCCCTGGATATTTTGTATAAGGCTGTGCTGGAGTATTTTGCCAGAGAAGATTGCCTGAAGGTGCTGTGCGAGGTGAAAAAGGGAGAGGGTGCAAAGACCCAAAACCGGCATGTTCTGGAGCAGTTTTTCGGGTGGGAGATGACCAGACAGATTTATCAGGAGGGAGAGTCCTTTTTTGGCGAGGATACCTGGCTCGGAGCTCTTCTGCGTCAGATGTACGACAGGATTGTTCCAGTGCTTGTGGATGTGGAGCTGCGCCGGGGAGAAGCTGAGACAGAGTGTTCCTGGGATATGCGGGGGGTCAGCTATATCTGCGGGGTGGATTATCTGGTCCGGATTTTAATGGCCCTTGGCAAGGACACTCTGGACCGGGATTCTTATTATTCCTGGTATTATGGCAGTAACAAGCGTTCCAAGAAGGAAGTGTTAAGTGAGCTTTTAAAGGCATGCTATCCAGGGGAGCATGAGACAGGAGCAGACCTGAAGAAGGCATTGGAGGGTACCAGCATCAGGGAGCCAAGGCTGGTGGAGGTGGCCATGTATGCGCCCCAGTGGATTGATGTGCTGGAACAGTATCTTGGATGGAAGGGATTAAAGAGCGGCTGCTATTATTTTATGGCTCATATGAACGAGTATTTTGATGATCAGAAAAAGGCCATGATTGCCCGGTTCACGCCCCTTTCCCCGGAGGAGCTGCAAAACGGGGCCTTTGATGTGACCTGGTTTGAGGAGGCTTACGGGCTTTTGGGAGAGAAGAATTTCGGACTTCTTTACAATGGGGCAAAATATATCTCAAGCGGTACGGCTCATTCCCGGGGGAGAAAGTATGCAGATGCAGCCACAGGAAAGGTGACTCTTGAGGAGCTTCGCCAGGAGATCCGGGAAAAGCGGAACAAGGATCTGCTGATGAGCTATGGGCTGGTTCCC
>CATLIJ010000331.1 GCA_949948825.1 uncultured Clostridiaceae bacterium | reverse complement strand
CTCTGCACGGTCCCAGGCTTCTTTTTTATCCATCTTACTGTGGGCGGTTATGGTTTCCACCAGCTGCTTTCCAATGGTCATCACCGGATTCAGCCCTGTCATGGAATCCTGAAAAATCATGGCAATCTCATTTCCCCGGATCTGGCGGATCTCCTTCTCGGAAAGCCTGGTCAGGTCCTTTCCTCCAAAAAGGATTTCTCCGGATGCAATTCTTCCGGAATGAGCCGGAATCAGCCGGAGAATGGACATGCTTGTCACGGACTTTCCGCATCCGGACTCACCGACAATCCCCAGGGTTTCCCCCTTCCGGATCGAAAAAGACACCCCATCCACAGCCGTAACGGTTCCGTTTTTACCTGAAAACTGAGTTACCAGCTTTTTTACTTCAATTAAATTCTCGGACATTTACCTACCTCACTTTTTTGATAACCGTTCAGACGGCAATGTCATTAAGTGAAACCTAATCACATTGGTTCAAACATCCTATGTAGAGTCTGGACAGCTCTTATTTATTTACCTTCCAGGTCCATACGTTCTTGTTTACATTGTAATCAATAGCCCCTTCCCGCACATTTTCCAGCTTGTCGCTGTGGGCGAAAAGATCATTGGTAAAATACAGATATGCTTTTGGCATCTGCTGGAACAGAATCTCCTGGTACTGATCATAAATCTTTTTCCGTGCCTCAAAGGTGATCTCCTTGGCGCCGGACTCACCCACCTGTCCCAGGGTAGGATCTTTTAACTGAGCAAAGTTATTGATATAACCAGCTGTCACGTTTGGTACAGACTCAGAAGGGTCCACTGATCCGGAAGAACCGATGAAACACAAATCATAGTCACCATTGCGGGCATTGGTCAGCAAAGTGGGGAAATCCAGGGTCTGAATTCTTGTCTTAATGCCAATTTTCTGCAAATCCTGCTGAATCAGGATGGCGCTCTTCTCTCTTACCTCATTTCCTGTGGAAACCAGTACCTCCAGCTCCCGGTTTGGGTCCCATCCCGCAGCCTCCACCATGGATTTTGCCTTCTCCGGATCATACTCAATGGGAAGCAGGTTTGTATTAAAATATCTGTGATCCTCTGGCAGCGGTCCAATGGCAATCCGGGCCTGTCCCTGAAGCAGCTGATCCACGATGACCTGACGGTTAATGGCCAGACTGATGGCATGGCGGATCTCCTCGGTCAGATACTCTCTGGAAGTGTTCATAGCCATATACTGATACGCAAAGGTGGGAATGGATTTTGCCACCACCCCCGGGGTGTTGTTGGCTGCCTCCCAGTCTGCAAGAGGAAGCTGGGTATTGCCGGAAAGGACGTCAATCTCCCCGCTCATCAGACCAGACAGCAGGTTGGAGGACTGAACCTTTTTAAACACCAGACGGTCAAAATCCGGAGCTCCCAAATAGTAGTCCTTGTTCGCCTTAAACTCAATGGACACGCCAGACTCCATAGAATCAAAAATACATGGGCCGGAGCCGATTGGTTTCTGCCAGAAAGCGTCATTTACCAAATCTGCATCCGAAATTCCGGAAAGCAGGTGTTTGGGAATAATATAAAAATCACGGTTAATCAAAGCATAGATAATGGACGGGTCCATGGGAGTTTTTAAGGTAAACTCTACAGTATGGTCGTCAATGGCCTTTACACCAACACTGTCTGGGGACAGCTCACATCCGGTCTCATCGGTTCCCTCAAAATACTGCATGCGAATCCGGCGCAGATAATTAAATTCTGAAGAGGAAGCTACCTGTGCGGAATAAACAATATCTTCCGCTGTAACTGGTTCTCCGTCATGCCATTTTGCATTTTCATTCAAATGATAAATAATCTTATCCTGAGCCTCATTGGTCTCCCAGCTGTCTGCCAGACGCGGCTCAAAGGTTCCATCTGTGTTGATGACCATAAGACGGTCAAACATCAGCTCATTTACATTGTCAGCTCCTGCATTGGTGGTGTTCATCACCATAAAGCTGTCCCAGTCACCTGTCTGAGCCATGACAACTACCTTCTCCCCGCCGGAAGCTCCGCCTTTTGTCTCCCCCTGGTCTGCCAAGGCCTGACTGCCGCCCTCCGCAGCATTGCCTGCACTCTGGCCTCCTGCGCCTTCATTTCCTGCGCTCTGACCGCCTCCTCCACATGCGGAAAGCATCAGCACACATGCCATAGAAGCTGCTGCCACTTTTACAAAATTCCGTTTCATAATAATCCTCCTTTTTACTTTTTCTTAATTTTTGTCTTTGAATCAAGGGCATCCCGGATTCCGTCGCCAATAAAGTTAATGCTTGACACAGTCAGCACCAGCAAAATTCCCGGCGGCACCCAAAGCCACGGCCTTGATGAAAGCACGGTAATTGACTGAGCCGCATAGAGGATATTTCCCCAGGAAGCCTCCGGCGGCTGTACGCCCATTCCCAGGAAGCTAAGAGCAGATTCCTGAATAATCGCCTGGGCGGTACGAAAGGTAAAATTAATCAATATGGGAGCAAATGCGTTTGGAATCACATATTTCACCAGAAGCGGAATATCCTTTGTCCCTACTGCCTTTGCTGATTCCACATACTCCTTTTCTCTCACAGACAAGACATTTCCGTAAATCAGTTTTGCAAAATCCGTTCATCCCAAA
>CATLIJ010000330.1 GCA_949948825.1 uncultured Clostridiaceae bacterium | reverse complement strand
TGTCAAGGGCCAGCTGCCCGTTCCGGTTCTCAATGATCTCCGCCTGATCCATGTTGGAGATCACAGACTTCATGGAAGAGAACACAGACGCCGAAATTCTGGACTGGGCCTGAGCCACCTGACCATTCAAATGGCGGGTAAAAAGAACGGGATCTGAGATCCGCCACAGCACAAAAGCGTCTGCAATCATGCTCTTCTTATCCTTTGTAATCACATCCGACTTCGGTATATCATAGATCTGCAGCTCCTTTGGCAGGGAGGCGCTGGTCTGGATAAAGGGAATCTTAAAGGATACCCCTGGTGTGTCCACCACACGGACAATCTCACCAAACTGCCGGATAAGCTTGTATTCATTGGGATAAGTTACCACAATCCCTGCTGCCAAAACGATCACCAGAACAACTGCTGCCAGAAATCCTGCTGCTTTGCCTGCCCCTTTCTTCATTGTGTCACCTCCTCCAAAGAATCTTCTGTCCGCTCCTCTTCCTGCTCATGGTTTTGGGATGATACTTTTGTCTCCTTTGTCTCAGGCTCTCCCGGCCTGCTGTCAGAAGGATTTGTACCTGGAAGAACATTTCCGGAGACCGGAGCAGAAGTATAAAAGGAATCCAACGGCAGCATTTTCTGAGTTCCGCTTTCATCCACAAGATAAACCTTCATTCCTGGAAGTAAGTCCTCCATGGTCTCATAAAACATACGCTGTTTCGTAATCAGAGGATATTTGCTGTACTCTGCATACATCTGTTCAAACCGGGATACCTGGCCTTCTGCCTCCCGGATGCGGGCTTCCTTCTCTGCCTCCGCATTCTTGATAATCTGGTCGCACTCTGCCTCTGCCTGGGGAATCTTCTCGTTCCGGTCCTTATTGGCATTGTTAATGGCTGTCTCCTTGCCCTGTTTGGCATTTTCCACATTTTTAAAAGCATTCATCACTTCCGTTGTGGGAGGAAATGCATCCTGTATGGTAATATTTACCACAGAGATTCCAATGTCCTCTGCAATCATCCGGTTGGTCAGCTTCTCCTTAATCTCGGACTGAATCCCGGCCTTTCCCGTAGTAATCACATCATCCACATTGTAGATTCCCACTGTGTCACGGATGTAAGACTGGGCCAGCATCTTTAAGGTAGCCTCCGGTTCAGCAGATGCGTACAGATATTTCACCGGGTCATTCACCATGTATTCCAGATAAAAGTCCGTATTGACAAAATTAAAATCCTTGGTAATCATAATGGATTCTTCGTCAATGGTATCTCCTGTCTCCAGACTGTATCCAATGGGCATTCCCTTGATACCCTTTGACACCTTCCGGACACTCTGGACAAAGGGGATTTTAAAATGCAATCCAGCCTGAGAAACCGCCTCCGCGCTCCCCAAAGTAGTCACGACTGCATAATTCTCCTCATCCAGCATGTAATAACTGTTCATCCCTGCAAAAACCAGCAGCAGGACAAAAAATGCAGCTCCCATTTCCCGAAAGGGATGGCGGCGCTTCACCGGATTCCCGTTGGAATCAAATCTTTCCGGTTCCGAATCCGGCCCTTCCTCTCTGCTCTTTTTGTCTCTGGAGGACATTTTCTCAGATGCAAACGCCCGGAATAACTGTTCAAACTGATTTTGATTCATGTACATTCTCCTGTAAATTCTCTTTTCTGCAGAATACATATCGTGTAACGAATCTATTTTATCGTTAAACCAGACTTTATGCAAGGCATCCAAATCACTTTATGAAAAGTTTATTCTTTTTCATACAGCACTTTACAGCTTTTCCTAAAACATCCGATTCCAAATTTGTGAATCGTCTCCATTCCTTCCTGTCTTAGGGCTTCGGCATATTGGTTCCTGTCAATTTGTTCCATTGCCTCCCGGCAGGCTGAATCAAATCCCCCATTTTCTGCATACTTTACTTCCATAATACAACCTGTCTTTTCCAGTGGTATGGACAGTTTAATGTCTGTATATCCAATACCTGACTCAGCATTCGATTTTACTGCCCAGCTTCCTTCTGCCCGCAAAAGTCCTAAAAGCATTCCATGGTAAAAATTTTCTTTCATTTCCTTTTTTACAAAAGTATCCCGAATACTGATAGAATCCGCCATAAATTCATTGAAAATATTCTCAACAGCTTTTGCATCTCCTTTTTTTACAGCAACACAAAACTCCTGCCATTTGATTGTATTTCCAGTTGCTTTTGCCTGAAACCATGAGCGAATCTTCTTTTCATAAATTCCGCGAATCTCTCTGTTGGGAATCCGCAGCTCATGCCATCCCCCATTTCTATATCCCACTTCTGTCAAATATCCAGTGGCAAAAAGCACGCTCCACAAATATGTCTGACGGACAGATGGCTCTTCACTGTCAAGATCTGTATACGTCAACTCTGGAATTAATATTTTTTCCACACTCTCACCAGAGATTAATGCTTCAATTTCCGCCTTTGTGGTTTCTGTGGAATCCTTCAATAAATCCTGAATAATTTCATTACTGCTACTATTCTCCCAATGAGGTTCCATATTTGCGTTCCTTACCACTCTCAATTTATCACATTGATTGATCACATCCCATAATCAACCCCCTTCCCCGTATTATCACTTATCATACGGTATTATCAAGTATTTCCTCTTTTCCGTTTCGTGGAAAACACCGTATTATCGGGTATTATTCTTATATGATTGATGTACTTTT
>CATLIJ010000329.1 GCA_949948825.1 uncultured Clostridiaceae bacterium | reverse complement strand
CTGGTGTCAAAATTCCTGCTTCTCTTGATGTTATATCATTGTCCTGTCTGTCAGAAATGCCTGATTCCAGGAGAGCTTTTTCTCCTGATCCGCCTGTGTATCTTCTCACATAGCCAGTAAAGGAGCTTCCTATAATCAAAATCAGGCATATCGCAATCCAGATTCCTCTCTGCTTCATTCCCAATCCATCCTGTCTTAATCACTTTCCTATACCATAACACAATCTTCCAGGAAAGGGAACAGGAGGACAAAAGAAGTAAAGATTCTTAAGAGAACCGTAAAGCCTGTCCTCGTTCTGCCCCATGATCTACCAAAAGCTTGTCCCCATCTGCGGCAGCTGTGGCCAGCTTGTCACAGCGCTCATTTTGAGGATGGCCTGCATGGCCCTTCACCCAGATAAACATGACCCGGTGAGGGGCCTTAGCCTCCAAAAGACGCTCCCACAAATCCACATTTTTTACATCGCCGCTTTTGCCCCGTTTCCAGTTTTTGGAAACCCAGCTGTCTATCCAATGCTTATTAAAAGCATCCGTCAGATATTTGGAATCTGAATACAGCTCCACCTCACAGGGGCGGTTCAGAGCCTCCAGTCCCACAATGGCAGCCATCAGCTCCATCCGGTTATTGGTTGTCTTTCGATAACCAGCTGACATTACCTTCTCATGAAGCTGTCCTCTGGTGTCCATAAACTGAAGGACCGTCCCATAGCCGCCGGGGCCGTCCGGATTGCCTCTTGCCGAGCCATCCGTATAAATCTGAACCTTTGTCATAAAAAAGCATACTCCTTATCTGTCCCATTTGTCGCACAGAGAATGAATCTGATCGGCGAATTTTGCCAGATCCTTGTTGGCGCCGCCTTCGTTTTTGGCAATGACTGCCATCAGGCGCTCTCCGGCAGCCAGCAGACGGGCAAAAATCCCCTTGGCCTTCTTGGTGGCAGCGCTCTTGACTGCAATGGGGATTCCTTCGGTTTCCTTCACCCACTGACCAGTCAAAAGATCGTATTCTGCCCCGCTGAAGGGCGCTTTTGCAGGAACGCCTGTCCGTTCTGTAACCAGCTCTGCAAACTGGTCGCACACATCATCACTGCCATGAACCACAAATATCTGTTCTGGTTTTTTCTTGAAGCTTTCCACCCATTCCAGAAGTCCGTCCCGGTCCGCGTGTCCGCTGATATCATGGAGGGTTTCAATATGGGCGTTTACATCAATGGTTTCTCCAAACAGCTTTACAGTCCGATTGCCTTCTACCAGATTCCGTCCCAGGGTTCCCTCCGCCTGATAACCGGCAAAGATTACCGTACATTCCCGCCTCCAAAGATTGTGCTTTAAATGATGGCGGATTCTTCCTGCGTCACACATGCCGGAAGCAGAGATAATCACCTTGGGGGACGGGTCAAAGTTAATGTTCTTTGATTCTTCGCTACTGATGGAGAGTTTCAGTCCAGGGAAGGAAATGGGATTGATTCCCATGCGCACCAGTTCTCTGGTCTCTTCATCATAGCATTCCAGCTGATTTTGTTTAAATACATGGGTGGCCTCCACTGCCAGGGGGCTGTCCACATACACTTCAAAGTTCTCATGGCCGCGAATCAGCCGCTGTGTCTTAATATGGCGGAAATAATATAAAAGCTCCTGTGTTCTTCCTACAGCAAATGCCGGAATCACCACATTGCCGCCCCGGTCCAGAGTCTCCTGAACAATCCGGACCAGCTCCGAGATATGGTCTGTGCCTTTTTGATGGAGCCGGTTGCCGTAGGTGGATTCCATCACCACATAATCTGCCGCCATGGTGTAGGACGGGTCACAGATCAAGGGCTTGTTTTTATTGCCAATATCTCCGGAAAATACGATTTTCTTCTCTGTATCCTCTTCTTTCAGCCAGATTTCAATGGAAGCTGAGCCTAAAAGGTGGCCAATATCTGTGAAACGGATGGTTACATTGTCAGTAAGTTTTACAATGTCGCCGTAATTGTTGGGAACAAAATGTTCCAGTACGCCAAGGGCATCGTTCATCTCATACAAAGGTTTTACTTCTGCTCCTCCGGCCCGTCTGGCCTTACGGTTCTTCCATTCTGCCTCCATCTCCTGAATGTGTGCGCTGTCTTTTAACATGATGTTGCACAAATCACAGGTGGCTGTAGTGGCCATGACGCTGCCGGAAAAGCCCCTTGCATATATGTAGGGGAGCATTCCGGCATGGTCAATGTGGGCATGGGTCAAAAGTACATAGTCAATTTCAGACCAGGGGACTGGCGGGTCAATGTTTTCGTAAATGTTATAGCCTTGTTCCATACCGCAGTCAATGAGCAGATGGGTATTGCCAGCCTGCAGGTAATGGCAGCTTCCGGTTACTTCGTGGGCAGCACCGCTGAATACTATACGCATATGGGTTCCTCCTCTTTGGTTGGGGGATGGTGAGTGGTATGGGGATGGGGTGTGGGTGTCGCGTTGCTGTTGGGCTTTTGCCCTATCAAACTAAGTTTTGAAATAAGGTTTCTTTTGTGTGGGTATAATGATGCAGGTTTAACGAAAATTTGTTTCAGTCTTATTTGGCACTGCTAAATGATAATGCATATCATTCCGCCGTTGCTGTCGTTGATGATTTTTTGGAGGGCGTCCTGGAGCTTCATTTGGCAGTCTTCGGTCATTTGGCTGACTTTGGCCTGGATGCCGTCTTCTACGATCT
>CATLIJ010000328.1 GCA_949948825.1 uncultured Clostridiaceae bacterium | reverse complement strand
GGACAATGGTCAATCCCACTCCGGCCTATGGGCGGTTTTTTGTAAACCGGGATGTGGATGATGAGAAGCTTGCCAAGATTCTGCAGTTTTTTAATTATTCCATATTGGGAAATGGAGATAAGGAGATTGTAGCCAGCCTGTTCTTCGGGGAGAAGGATGTGGACTGGAAATGGGACGAGGCAGGAGAAACGCCTGTGAAGTTAAATCATCTGAATTCAGGAGATAAGGGAACCTGGAGCTTTAGTCAGTTTGGACAGACGGAAGAAGTGACCCGGTGGATTGGAGAAGAAGAGCTTTTCCAGACAGGCGGAAAGTACTGGTCAGCAAAGGAGGGAGGCTCCTGGCTCAAGTGGCAGCACCGGCCTTATAAAGAGGATTTGGCCAATGAGACAGAATATGGGGATATATTCCAGAAGATCAACGGAGATCTGGAGGCCTATGTTTCCAATTACCGTACTCAGGCGATTTTGGGACAGATTGATATTGACAGTACCTGGGACAGCTATCTGGCAGAGCTGGACCGGCTGGGATATGGTAAAATGATGGATGAATTGGAGCAGATTCCGTCCATTGAGGAAATGATCAAGGAGTATGAAAAGAAGTAATGAAAACGAGGACCTTGGGGGATTCCCTTCAAGGTCCTCATTTTCTGCTGTTAGGCTATCCAAAGGTTATTCAATACAGAACTGGCTGATCAGATGGTTCAGGGTTTTGGCCTGACTGGACAGTTCATTGGAAATTACAGCGCTCTTTTCAGCAGCAGAAGAGTTGTCCTGTACCACCTGGGACACCTCCTTAATCCGCTCCTCCACCAAAACAATCCTTTCAGACTGCTGGACGCTGGCAAGAGAGAGTTCATCCATCTGTGTTTTGATGGATTGAATGCATTCGCTGATTACCTGCATGGCAGAGATAGCCTGATTGGTGGATTCAGTGCCGGTTTTTACGTCCTGGATAGAGCGGCCAATAAGTGCGCCGGAATCCTTGGCGGCTTCTGAAGAACGGGCGGCAAGGCTTCTGACCTCATCCGATACAACGGTAAAGCCTTTTCCCGCACTTCCGGCACGGGAAGCTTCTACTGCGGCATTCAGGGCAAGGATGTTTGTCTGAAAAGCAATATCTTCTATGGTTTTGATGATGGTCCCTATTTTGGTTGAGGACTGTTCAATATTTTTAGTGGCAGCGATTAATTTTTCCATCTTTGTGTCAGCTTCCGCCGCATAGCCTGTCACCTGATCCACCAGGCTGCTGGCATTGCCGCATCGGGCGGCGCTGTTCTGGATTTGGGCGGTTATGTCTGTTACATTGGAAATAAGTCCGTGGATGGAATCCTTCTGCTGTATGGTCCCCTGGGATAGTGCCTGGGCTTCTGTGGATACCTGGATGGCGCTTTCGCCCACCTGGTTTGCAATGTAAGTAATATTGCGCATTACATCTGTGAGATGGGTGCGGATGCTTTTCAGGCTTTCTGCCAGAACTTTAAAATCCCCAATATAGTAGGATTCGTTTTTTGACACATCCACAGCAATATTTCCTTTTGCCATTTCGCCTAAGATCCGCCCGATATCATCAATGGTTCTTCGCAGGCAGTCACAGACATGATGAATTGTTTGGGCAATCATGCCAATCTCATCGGTCCGTTGGTAAAAGCATTCCAGATCCCGGTCAGCGGAAAGCTCCAGATTGCCGAGACGCCGGATTGCCTTTTCCATGGCCATAAGCTCCCTCCCCTCCCAGTGAAGAACAAGCAGGGTAACGAGGATAATGGCGATGGTGACAATGGTACACAAAATGCCCACTGTGATGTGAACGGTTATTACTTTTCCATAGACTTCTGCCGCATTGTCATGAACCATGAAGACCCAATTCCGGTCTTTTAAATATTTGTAAACCACCAGCTGATCCACTTTATTTTCATCCTGATAGGAATAGGTGCCAGCCTGAGTGTTGCCGTTTTCCCTGATTCGCCGGAGGATTTCCATATAGCCTGCATCAGTTGTTTCTGTATTTAACAGCTCCTGGTCGCTGTGATACAGGTATGTACCGGTTTCTGCGTTCAGAAACACATATTCACTGTTGGGAAGACCTTCTATGTCCAAATCCAGCAGAGAATCCATCAGCCGGCTGGCGAAAACGCCGACGCCTACAAAGCCAATGCATTTGCTGTTGTCAAAAACCGGATAATACATGGAAAGAATCATGCTTCCGGTTCCGGGAGATTTCATAATTCCCAGATTAGTCAGCTGTGGTCTGGCCAGGATGGTGCTGCGGAATGTATCCAGGGATTCCCCGGTCCGGGTGGTCATGCCTATGGCAGACCTGGAGGTGTGTGTCAGAATATAGGTGGAGGGAGTGCCAATGTATAATCCCTCGAAGATTCCCTTGACCGCAGCAAAATCTTCGGTATACTGCTGTGCTTTTTGCAGCAGGCCAGGGTCCTCCGGATTGGCAAGAAGCTCCCGGACTTCACTGCTTAGGGCAAATGCCTCCATATATTCTTCTGCGGAAGCTACATAGTCATTTATAATGGACGCTCTGGATTCCACAGCGTCGATCATCTGGTTGGTAATATTACTCAAACTTCCCACATCAAAAATGGGATTCGTACATTGAAAAATCAATACTTCAGCCCACAAAATATCCTCATGACGCTATTTCTTTCTGCTCTAAAGCTTCCTGCATATATTTGGGAAGTCGT
>CATLIJ010000327.1 GCA_949948825.1 uncultured Clostridiaceae bacterium | reverse complement strand
ACTTGAACCCGGACATTTTTCAGGGAAAGTCCCTGTAAATCCTGCACCAGTTCCTGTTCCCGGACCTCCAGGGGTGTCAGAGCCGGACTTAGCTCTGTCACCTTATGGCCCATGCTCCGGGCAAAGTCATATCCGTCCCCTGTAGATCCGGTGGCAGGGTAAGACAACCCGCCAGACGCCACAATCACTGCATCTGCCGGGACCCTTTTCCCATTGTTTTTCAATACAATTCCCTGAATCTGCCCGTCAGACGCCATCAGGCCGGACACCTCCTGTCCAAGGCAGACCTCCACACCCAGTCTGGACAGCTGTCTGGTAATCCCGCGGATTACATCGGAAGCTTTATCTGACACAGGAAACACCCGGCTGCCCCGCTCCACCTTCACCGGACAGCCGTTCTCCTCCAAAAACGCCATCATATCCTGACTGGAAAATCCATAAAAGCTGCTGTAAAGAAACTTCGGATTGCTCACCACCCCGGCAAATAATTCCTCTGTCCCGCAGGCATTGGTCACATTGCAGCGGCCCTTGCCTGTAATGTAGATTTTTTTCCCCAGCTTTTCATTTTTTTCGTATATCCGGACCTGATGGCCGGATTCGGCGGCAGAAACAGCAGCCATCATGCCTGCCGCACCCCCGCCGACAATCACCACATTGCCCATACAATCAGCTTTCCTTTACCTGCTGAATCTTCTTTTCCAGCGCCTCCACCACAGTCTCCAGCACCTTTACTCTGGCGTAGTATTTATTGTTGCCCTCCACCACAATCCATGGTGCATAGGTAGTGGAAGTGCGCACTAACATCTCATTGACCGCAATCTCATATTGATCCCATTTTTCCCGGTTTCTCCAGTCTTCATCTGTGATCTTCCACTGCTTTTCCGGAATCTCCATCCGCTCCTTAAACCGGCGCTCCTGCTCATCCTTATCAATATGAAGCCAGAACTTTAACACCACTGCCCCTGCATTGGCCATGTGGGCTTCCATCTCATTGATCTCCTGATAAGCCCGTTTCCAGTCCTCCTCTGTGCAAAAGCCCTCGATTCTCTCCACCATCACCCGGCCATACCAGGTGCGGTCAAAGATGGCCACATGTCCTGCCTTTGGAACCTTGTTCCAGAAACGCCACAAATAATGATGCTTTCTCTCAATATCATTGGGAGAGGCAGTGGGGCAGACCTGATATCCCCTTGGGTCCAGATGGCTGGTCAGACGCTTGATGGCGCCTCCCTTTCCTCCGGCATCCCATCCTTCAAATCCAAGGACCACGGGAATCCGGAGCCGGTAAATGTCACTGTGAAGGATTTCCAGCCGTTTTTGCAGTTTATCCAGCTTCTCCTTGTATTCCTCCCGCGTCAGGGCTTTGGAAAGGTCCACGCCGGACAGAACTCCGTTCTGATAGCGGCTGCCTGCATCCACAGAAATTCCGGAATTTACCCTCTGCATCGCCTTTTTGGCCGCCTTTTCTTCCAATGCCCGCTCCAGCTGTTCTGTGACGGATTTTAAAATCTTCATGGAGGCATAGTTCCGGTCCGTGGCTTCAATGATGGTCCAGGGGGCATATTCAGAATCCGTTCTCTCCAGCATTTCTTCATTCATCTGAAGATATTCCTCATACCGCTTGTTCCGCTCCCAGTCTCCCTGGCTGACATGCCATTTGGTCTCCACAGATCTTTCCAGCTTCTTAAACCGCTTTTTCTGCTCTTCTCTGGAAATATATAAAAACAGCTTGATAATCACTGCGCCCCCGTCTGTCAGCTGCTTTTCAAAGCAGCAGATATCCCGAAATGCCTCTGGAAGCTCCTTTTTCTTTGTAATCCTGTCAAAACGGTCAATGAGCACCTTCCGATACCAGCTTCTGTCATAAATGGCAATCCGTCCGTTCTCCGGGGTTACAGTCCAGAATTTCCACAAAAACGGGCGCAGATTCTCCTCCTCTGTCGGCCGGTTGCTGGCATACACATCAAACCCTCTTGGGTCCAGGGCCTGAATCAGACGGTTGATCTGAGTCCCCTTCCCGGCTGCCCCCATGCCTTCAAAAAGGATCAATACCGGAATCCCGGCTTCCTTTAACCGGCGCTGCAGCTGTCCCAGCTTTGCCCCTTCCTCCTCCTGAACCTGCTTGTAAACTTCCTTCTCCACAGCTCTGGACAAATCAATTTTTTCTAACATCCCTTTTTCCTCCAAATTTTACAGATTACAGCGAAAACGATTCCCTTCACTTTACTTTAACATTAGATTGTTCCGTATCATAGTCCGGTATGCAGTCAGCTCTTCATATTGATAAAAGAACCGAATCCGGTCTCCCCACTCTCCCTCCACATCCGGCGGTTCTATGAGCACAAACCACAAAAAGCTTTCCTTCATATCCGGAAGTTCTTTGGTAAGAATTCCAGGCTCCAGACCTGACCGCACCTGTTCCTCCCCATCCTTTTCCCCAAACAATTCCCAAAAGGCAGTGTGATAAGGTTCGGTCTGTTCCAGCATCTGGCCATACAGCAGCAGAATCTGGCGGATGGTCTCTGTCTCATTCCTCCATCCTCCGTCTGCTCCAATGGCATCCTCCAAATCCATGTTCCACACAAAGGCCGGATCTGCCCCTTCCTCCCCTGCCGGAAAGACGGTCTCCAGCTGGGAAGCTGTCTCCCCCAGTCCGTCGGTATACAGCTTCACTCCTGTCAAATGCAAAGATCCCTTTAAGGGAAGAAGC
>CATLIJ010000326.1 GCA_949948825.1 uncultured Clostridiaceae bacterium | reverse complement strand
TTCCACTCCCATTCCAGGGAATGAAAAGGCAGTTTCCAAGGTGATCAATGAGCTGTTCCAGAAAGGGGCAGAGGTGATTTTCCAGGATACCCATGTATCCGGACATGCCTGTCAGGAGGAGATTAAGCTTATGTATGCCCTGCTTCATCCCAAGTTTGCCCTGCCGGTTCACGGAGAGTACCGCCATCTGGTTGCCAACCGGGGAATCGCCCAGTCCATGGGGATTCCCAAGGAGAATATTCTGCTCATGTCCTCCGGGGATGTGGTGGAGATCAGCCCGGAATCCTGCCGGGTGACAGGACATGTTCCTTCTGGCGGCATTTTGGTGGACGGACTGGGAGTGGGCGATGTGGGGAACATTGTGCTGAGGGACCGGCAGAACCTTGCTCAGAACGGGATTATTATAGTGGTGCTGACCTTGGAAAAATACAGCAACCAGCTTTTGGCAGGCCCGGATATTGTGTCCAGGGGGTTTGTGTATGTGCGGGAGTCAGAGGATCTTCTGGATGAGGCCAAGCGGGTGGTGGATGAGGCAGTGATGGGCTGTCTGGACCGCCGGCTCACAGACTGGGGAAAGATGAAAAATATTATCCGGGACAGCTTAAGTGAGTTTTTGTGGAAACGGATGAAGCGGAATCCCATGATTCTTCCGATTATTATGGAAGTGGAATAAAGGGCAGAATTAAAACGCGGATGAACTTTAGGAAAGGCGGCGGTGGAATATGAGCCAGATTACAAAGGAGATCAATGCCATAACAGGAACCATTATCGGGATTTCGGGAAAGCTGATTATCTATGCCCTGGTGATTCTTTTGCTGGTGGAGGGAATGACCAGGGGATATGCCTTTGGACATGAGGTGTTTTATGCCACAGCCATGGAACGGGAGCCAGGGACTTTATATCAGCTGACCATTCCTGAGGGGCAGAGTCAGGCAGAGACCGCAAAGATTTTAAAGGATGTGGGTCTGGTCCGGAATGAGTATGCTCTGCGGATTCAGATGTGGTTTTATGATTACAAGACCTATCCGGGAACCTATGAGCTTTCTACTACCATGACCTCAAAGGAGATTTTACAGGTGCTGAATGTAAAGCCAGAGTCAGAAGAAGAGACGGAGGAATAGATTTTTGGCAGACAGGGAGAGAATCGCGGATTTTATTCTTTCTTTGGAAAAGGGACATGGAGCGTTTTGTGAAAGGATTGGAAAAGAGGCCAGAGACAATCATGTGCCGATTCTTCTGCCAGAAACTGCTTCCTTTTTAAAGACCATGGTTGCCGCTGTCTGCCCCCGGCGGATTCTGGAGGTGGGGACAGCTGTGGGGTATTCTGCTCTTTTGATGGCCCAGGCAATGCCAGAGAAGGCAGTGATTACCACTATTGAGAGGGACCAGCTTCGGGCGGAGCTTGCCAGAGAGCATTTTGAACAGGCAGGCCTTAAGGAAAGGATTGTTTTGATGGAGGGAGATGCCGGGGAGATCCTAAGAGATCTTACGGATTCCTATGATTTTATTTTTATGGATGCTGCCAAGGGGCAGTATCTTCACTGGCTGCCCCGGATTCTGGAATTGATGGAACCGGGGGCAGTGTTGTTTTCGGATAATGTGTTTCAGGAGGGGGATATTTTTGAATCCCGGTTTGCCGTGGTGCGGAGAGACCGGACGATCCACAGCCGGATGCGGGAATATCTATATGAGCTGAAGCACAGAGCAGAGCTGGAGACCAGTATTGTGCCAATGGGGGACGGGGTGGCTTTGAGTGTAAAACGGAAGGAGTGCTGCTATGAGAAAGGCTGAGCTTTTGATTCCGGCAGGAAGTCTGGATATTTTGAAGACGGCTGTCATGTACGGCGCGGATGCAGTGTATTTGGGTGGGGAGGCTTTTGGACTTCGGGCGAAAGCCAGGAATTTTACCGGGGAGGAGATGAGGGAGGGGATTGTCTTTGCCCATGCTCATGGAGTCAGGGTCTATATTACAGCCAATATTCTGGCCCATAATGGAGATTTAAAGGCAGCAGAGGAATATTTTGAAGAACTGAAGGCTTATGGACCTGATGCCCTGATTATCTCTGATCCAGGTATTTTTTGTATTGCCAAGCGGGTGGCGCCGGAGATTGACATTCACATCAGCACTCAGGCCAACAATACCAATTATGGCACCTATCGGTTCTGGCATGAGCTGGGAGTGAAGCGGGTGGTGTCAGCCAGAGAGCTGTCCTTAAAGGAGATCCGGGAAATCAAAGACCATATTCCGCCAGAGCTTGAGATTGAGAGCTTTGTCCACGGCGCTATGTGTATTTCCTATTCCGGGCGGTGCCTGTTAAGCAGCTTTCTCACCGGGCGGGATGCCAACCGGGGGGCGTGTACCCATCCCTGCCGGTGGAGTTATCATCTCATGGAAGAGACACGTCCCGGAGAATATATGCCTGTGTTTGAAAATGAGAGGGGAACCTTTATTTTTAATTCAAAGGATCTTTGTATGATTGACCATATTCCAGAGCTTCTGGAGGCAGGAATCCACAGCTTTAAGGTGGAGGGGCGCATGAAGGCTGCTCTTTATGTGGCTGTAGTGACCAGGGCTTACCGGAGGGCAATGGATGATTATGAGAAAAGTCCAGAGCTTTACAAAGCCAATCTTTCCTGGTATCAGGAGGAGATTAAAAAATGTACCAACCGGCAGTTTACCACTGGATTTTATTTTGGAAAGCCAGATGAACAGGCGCAGATTTACGGA
>CATLIJ010000325.1 GCA_949948825.1 uncultured Clostridiaceae bacterium | reverse complement strand
AACTCCATGGCAGGGTAGCCAAGCCGGGACGGGATAAACGCTGAAGGCATCTAAGCGTGAAGCCCCCCTCAAGATGAGATATCCCATCGCAAGAGTAAGACCCCTTGAAGACGACGAGGTAGATAGGGCAGAGGTGGAAGCACAGTAATGTGTGGAGCTGACTGTTACTAATAGGTCGAGGGCTTAACCTGAAAAGGTCGGAGGGAAGCAGGTAAAGCTGCGAGAAAGATTCGGATGAGTTCAATATGTGGTTTTGAGGGTATATGTACCCAATAAATAAGCGACAGTGGCTCAGTTGGTGGAGTACGACCTTGCCAAGGTCGGGGTCGCGGGTTCGAGTCCCGTCTGTCGCTCTTAAAATCTCTGTATATACAGAGATTTTTTTTGTGAGAAAATTCATAAAGGAATGTGGTTAAATTTGAACGAAGCACCTTTTGTTTGTATATTATAAATCAGGAGGTGCATTATGAAAGCAGCAGAAAAGTTAATTCATATTGCAAAAGAGGAGATTGGATATCTGGAAAAGGCATCCAATAAGGATTTGGACAGCAAAACCGGAAATGCAGGGAGTAAAAACTATACAAAGTATGCCAGAGATTTATACCCATCTTTACAGGGACAACCGTGGTGCGATATGTTTGTGGATTGGTGTTTTGTTCAGGCATTCGGACGGTCTACAGCACAAAAGCTGATTGGAGGCGGATTCAGCGCTTACACTCCTACTTCTGCTCAATATTTTAAGGATAAGGGCTGTTGGAGCATGTCGCCCAAGTTAGGAGATCAGGTTTTTTTTAAGAACTCAGTGCGTATTTATCATACTGGAATTATTATAAGAGTTGACGCCAGCCGGATTTATACGATTGAGGGAAATACGAATAAATCGTCAGGAGTGGTTGCTAACGGAGGAGGAGTATTTGAAAAATCTTACAGTCAATCTTATTCCCAAATTGCCGGGTATGGGCATCCAGATTGGGATTTGATTGATGAAGACAAATATATTGTGGGATGGAACCATGATAAAAATGGCTGGTGGTATGCAGACACAGAAAATAGTTATTATAAATCCAGCTGGCATATTATTAATGGACATAAGTATTATTTTAATGCGGATGGTTATGCTTTAAAAAATTGGAATCAGATTGACGGAAAATGGTATTATTTTGAAAATACGGACGGACATCCTTTAGAGTGTGCATTGTATGTAACAGATTCTGAAGGGGTACAAGCGCCAGGAGAGTTTTAATATCTTTTAGTTTTGATACCCCGCAGCACCCTGACGGGGTATCTGTGTTGTGTGTTTGTGCGAATACTATTGGAACATATTTTCAACATAATTGCGCATTTCATTGCGGGATTTTATTTCTTTTGCGCCATTTACAATAGCATTTTGTTCTGTTTGGGGCAATTTTGCAAAACGGTTCAATACATCAGAATGCTGTGCAAGTTCCATGGTAAATCCAATGGGAAGTTCGTGATTGTCAATCATGGTTGGGTCCTCCTTCTATTCTCATCAAAATTCAGTGAAAGGAATCATAAGTAGGATGTGCAAACAATAAAGAAATTATTTATAATGGAGAGATTTTGTTCGGATACTTTGCATCCATTGGTTTTTATGATATGATAGGAAAGTATTTTTGGGATGAGATTAAGGAAAACAGGCTGAGAAAGAGGGAAAGCATGAAAAGGTTGTGGATTGTAGTTTTTCTGCTGTTGTTTCTTACTGGATGTATGCAGGCAGAACAGAGAAAAGCATTTGACGTTCAATATTTTGATTATTTTGATACTTTTACCAGCTTTACTGTGTATGCAGAGGATGAAAAACAGTTTCAGCAATATGCAGAGCTGTTTCAGTCAGAATTGGAATATTATCATCAGCAATTTGATATTTACCACAATTACAATGGAATCAATAATATGAAGACCATTAATGATAATGCGGGAATTACGGCTGTACAGGTAGACAAAGAGTTATTGGATTTTCTGGAATTTGCATTTGAGGAATATGACAGAACCAGAGGTAAGGTGAATGTGGCCATGGGAAGTGTGCTTTCCATCTGGCATTCTTACCGGGAACAGGGGCTTTCTGATCCAGGTCAGGGACAGGTTCCTGATAAAGAAATTCTGGAGCAGGCGGCAGGACACACGGATATTGCTAAAGTTAAGATAAATCATGAGAAATCCACGGTTTATTTGGAGGACCCGGCTATGAGCCTGGATGTAGGGGCAATGGCAAAAGGATATGCAGGCCAGCAAATCTGCAGGAAACTGAGAGAGGCAGGGGTTGTTTCTGCTTTGGTTAATATTGGAGGAAATGTGCAGACCATTGGTGTGAAGGAGGGGGGAAAGCTGTGGCGTGTGGGTGTTCAGAATCCGGATACCTCCAGCAGTCAGTCATATCTTTATGCACTGAATCTTCAGGACATGGCTCTTGTCACAAGCGGGACATATCAGCGGTATTATGAGGTGGATGGGGTTCGCTACCATCACATTATTGATCCGGAGACGCTTTTTCCTCGGCAGGATTTAGCATCTGTAACGATTTTGTGTAAGGATGGAGGAGATGCAGATGCTCTTTCCACTGCGGTATTTAATATGTCTCTGGAAGAGGGGCAGGCGTTTGTGGAGTCCCTGGAAAAGGTGGAGGCGTTGTGGGTAGATGCAGATGGGAATGAGATCTGGTCTTCAGGATTTAAGGAATATGTGGCAGACTGAGGGACTATGAAATCCATTCATAAATGCCATGATACCAGGATTAAAAGACCT
>CATLIJ010000324.1 GCA_949948825.1 uncultured Clostridiaceae bacterium | reverse complement strand
GACAAACCTGGAAGTGCGTCTGATGTTCCGGTCCATGATTCACGACTGGTTTGCCGAGACTGAGGATGATTATAATGATTTTGTAAAGGCACTGCTGTTAGGAGATGTGAAAGCCATGAATCTTTATATGAATAAGGTTGCGCTGAGTACATTCAGTTATTTTGACACCGGGAAAAATCCATCAGGGGAGGAACCAGAGCGTTTTTATCACGGTTTTGTCTTAGGGCTGATGGTGGAATTGTCGGACCGATATATTCTGACTTCCAATCGGGAAAGCGGATTTGGCAGGTATGATGTGATGCTGGAGCCGAGAAATCTAAAGGAGGATGGAATGATTCTGGAATTTAAGGTGCAGGATACAGAGGAGGAGAAGGAGCTGAAGGATACAGTGAAAGCGGCGCTTGACCAGATTGAGCAAAAGAGATATGATGCTGTATTGGAGGAAAGAGGAGTTCCCATAGAAAAGATTCGAAAGTATGGATTTGCTTTCTGCGGCAAAAAAGTGTTAATAGGGGGAAAGTGATGATGTATGTTGCAAGAGAAACTCGCTATGATAAAATGAAGTATAACCGCTGTGGAAAAAGCGGGCTGCTGTTGCCAGCAGTTTCATTAGGGTTGTGGCACAATTTTGGCTCCAATAGTAATTTTGACAATATGGTGGATTTGTGCCAGACTGCTTTTGACCATGGAATTACACATTTTGATCTGGCCAATAATTATGGACCTGCTCCAGGAGCAGCAGAAGAGAATTTTGGGCGGATTTTAAAGAAAAGTCTTGGAAACTATCGGGATGAGCTGATTATTGCCACAAAAGCAGGATATGAAATGTGGCCCGGACCCTATGGCAACTGGGGCAGCAGGAAATATTTGGTGGCCAGTTTAGACCAGAGCCTTCGAAGAATGGGTCTGGATTATGTGGATATTTATTATCATCACCGGCCAGATCCGGACACGCCCTTAGAGGAGACGGCCAGAGCCTTAGATGGAATTGTCAGAAGCGGAAAAGCTTTGTATGTAGGTATTTCCAATTATAATAAGGAACAGACCGCAGCGATTGCACAGCTTTTCAGAGAAATGGGAACTCCTTTTATCATCAATCAAAGGAAGTATTCTATGCTGGTTCGTGATATAGAAAAGGATGGATTAAAAGGATATGCGGCACAAAACGGCATTGGAGTCATTACGTTTTCCCCATTGGCCCAGGGACTTCTCACAGACCGGTATTTCAATGGTATTCCACAGGACAGCCGTATCCGGACGGATGGGCGGTTCTTGAAAGAGAGCGCTGTCAATGAGGAAGTGTTAAATAAAGTGCATTCTTTAAATCAAATTGCACAAGAACGGGGCCAGAGCTTGGCGCAAATGGCATTGGCGTGGATTCTTCGGGATGGAGATATTACCAGTGTGCTGATCGGAGCTTCCAGACCATCTCAAATTTTGGATAATATAGGAATGATGGAAAATATGGTTTTTTCGGAAGAGGAGCAAAGAAAGATTGAGGAGATTCTGGCCTGATGGCTGGGGCGAGGGAATCAGTAATAAAGCATATAGAATAAGCAATAAAGCATATAAAATAAGCAATAAAGCATATAAAATAAGCAATAAGGCATATAAAATAACTTGTGCATGCTGCGCCGGACAGTTCCTTAGAAAAGGATTGAAATAAAAATGGACAACAACACAATACAAAGGATTGCCATGGAGCAGTCTTCGTATGAATGTAATTGTAAGCCGGAGGATTTTTTGTCACATACAAACAAGGTTTATCCGTCCGTTGCCACGGATAAGGCCAGAAAATACATGGAACTTCCCCACATCTGCAATCTTGTGTCTTATGGCACTAATATTGTGGCCACAGGGCAGGCTGGACTTCTTCCGGAAATTGAGCGGTTCCTCCACAATATTTCAGACATTGAGATATGTTTTGAGACGCCAATGCTGTACGCTCTGAACCGGATTTTGGAAAAGGAGGACGCGAAAATCTGTTTTATGGCAGAGTATTTTCTTCCGGATATTGACCAGGTGTTTGGATTTGACTGTGGCTGTACCTGTACCTATGAGCTTAAGATACTGGAAGCTGCTGAGCTTGCAAACTTATACACTCCGGAATGGAAGAACGCCTTGTGTGCAGAGCGAAAGCATCTGGACAGGCTGGCAGTGGGCGCTTTTCATAAAGGCAGGCTGGTGGGGCTGGCAGGCTGCTCCGCAGATTGCGATACCATGTGGCAGATTGGGGTGGATGTACTTCCCGATTACAGAAGGAAAGGGATTGCCTCTGCTCTTACCAACCAGCTTGCCAGAGAGACGTTTGAGAGAGGATACATTCCCTTTTACTGTGCCGCCTGGTCCAATGTGAAGTCTGTAAAAAATGCAATCCGAAGCGGTTTCAGACCCGGCTGGGTGGAGGCAACAGCAAAAGGGAACGATTTTATTCATAAGATGGCAGAGAAGAGAGGATGATTTCTATGAAATGTGCGCAACAAACTTTTCAAAAACATCTTCTTTACACTCCAGCTCATCCTCTGTGCGTTTCATATGCTCTAAAAGCAGTGAAAAGAGACGGGAACCTTCCGCGGCATATCTTGGTTCAAACAAAAGATTCGTAGTTTCTTCCGGATCGGAAGCGATATCGTACAGCTCAAAAAAGGTTTCTGTCTGGAACACATCCATGATCAGCTTATGGCTGTTGTCAATGACACAGCGCTGGAAGCTGCTTAAACAACTGTTGCCGTCATATTGGATGAAAATGGGATGGGCTGCCGCGTGGCTGGTATTTTCCACCAGGCCGTGAAGAGAGGCGCCTTGT
>CATLIJ010000323.1 GCA_949948825.1 uncultured Clostridiaceae bacterium | reverse complement strand
GCCGCTTGGCCACACAAGGTCCCTGATCCAGGTCAATCATAAAATGGAAAAAGGTAAAGCCTCTGCCTTCTTTCTTCCTTTTTATATACTCCACAGCCAGACGGTCATACTCCTCCAGAATTCTCGGCAAATCCTCCTCCTGGATTGCGTAAGGCTCTTCCCTGGAAGCCACCACTGGCTCTATGGACATCTGCTCAAACCCCAAATCCGCAAAATGCTTTACATCTTCCGAAAAATCCAGATTGTGTCTGGTAAAGGTTCCTCTTACATAATAGTCTTTCCCTTTTCTGGACCTGGCAAACTTTTGAAATTTGGGGACAATGATATCATAGCTGCTCTTTTGACCGCTTCGCACCGGACGCATAAAATCATTGACCTCCCGGCGTCCGTCCAGGCTTAACACCACATTGCTCATCTCCTGGTTACAGAAATCCATAATTTCGTCATTGAGCAAAATGCCATTGGTGGTTAGTGTAAAACGAAAATGCTTGCTGCACTCCTGTTCCCGTGATCTCCCGTAATGGACCAGTTGCTTTACCACCTCCCAGTTCATCAGTGGTTCACCGCCAAAAAAATCCACCTCCAGATTCCTGCGGTTTCCTGAATTGGCAATCAAAAAGTCCAGGGCTTTTTTTCCCACCTCAAAGCTCATTAGGGCCCGCCTGCCGTGGTATTCCCCCTCCTCGGCAAAGCAATATTTACACCCTAAGTTGCAGTCATGGGCAATATGAAGGCACAATGCTTTTACTACCGTTTCCCGTTTTTTAAAATCTGATACATATTCCTCATACGTATCCCTGGTAAACAGTTCTTCTTTTTGAATCAGCTGTTCAATCTCATCCAAAGCCTCCTCAATCTCCTGCTCAGGATAAGATGGGGCCAGCTCTGTCTGCACATGGCGGCGCAGATCCCCGGATAATGCCAGATTCTGCGGATGGGATTCTGCTGACAGTTTTTCAGAGAACAGCTGCTGCTGTCCGTCAGACTCTTGCGATAATCCGGTCCTGGAATCCTGCTCTGCTATCCAGGAATCCATCAGGGCAACGCAGTCATACACCACATCATCCACCACATGGACTGACCCGCTTGCAATATCCATAATAATGTTGTAGCCGTTATTTTTATATTGATGAATCACAGATTTCTCCTTTTATCATTCTGCTATCATATGGTTATCAATCCCATATCCCTGTGAACCGTAACAAATCCCGCTCAAAATGAAAAACCCCTACAATCAAAAACTATAGGGGTCCTTCTGATGGCATTCTTATCTGCACGGTAAGCTTACCTTACCGATTTGCATTTTCACAGCTCTGATTCCCTACGGTACAGGATGTTTTGCATGCGGACTGACAAGAAGTCTGGCACTCTCCGCACCCGCCCTTTTTCAGGGATTCCTTTAAGGTTTTGTTATTTAAAGTCTTTACATGTTTCATGTTTTTTTTCTTCCTCCTGATCGGTTTTGAAAGAGATTATACCACACGTCACTCTATATCGCAAGATTTTTGGCGATTTCAAGTAAAATATCCTTGTGATTTTTATTTGGGTCCTCCAGTACCAGGTCCAAAAGCAGGTTTAAAAGTCTCCCCATCTCTTTTCCGGCAGGGATTCCCGCGGCAGCAAGATCCTGCCCGCTGACAGCCAGATGCTTTAAGTCCAGACAGTCTCCCCGGCTGCGGATTTGATTGGTCAGCGCCTGAATCTCACAGCCATAGCCATTGAGCTGGATTAAGGCATCCCACACCTCCGGAGGCATGGCGCTCATGCCGCGTCTTACTTCTGACTCCTGTACATTCAGATGGCGGCCTGTCCATGCAGCCAGGGTCTGGACTTTGCGGATGGTATCATTGTCCATCTTTAACGCCTTTAAAACCTCCACTGCAGTTTCCGGACCTGATTGGCCAAGAAAGGCAGCCCACCTTATATACTTTTCCGAAGAAAGGTCAGAAGAGATCCTCACTTCCTTCCAGGGAAGTCCGGCAAAAGCAGGAGATATATACTTGTGGATTCCAGTGGCAAATACTTCCCTGATTTTCTCCGGGTGTTGGGAGCAAAGGATTTTGGTCAGCTCTGCCTGGATTCGTTCTTTGCTGACAAGGGCAATTCTTGGGGCAATTTGGGAAATGGCTTCATAAGTCTTTTCTTCTATAATAAAGCCCAACTGGGCGGAAAAGCGGATGGCGCGAAGGATTCGCAGGGCATCTTCCTCAAATCGCTCCAGAGGATTGCCCACACACCGGATTCGGCCTGCCCTTAAATCCTTCATACCATCAAAGGCATCTACAATCCCTGTCTCGTGGCTGTAAGCCATGGCATTGATTGTAAAATCCCGCCGTTTTAAATCCTCCAGAAGCTCGGATGTAAACGAAACCTGGGCAGGATGCCTTCCGTCCGGATATTCTCCGTCAATCCTGTAGGTAGTGACCTCATACTGGCCGGAGCCTGCCATGACTGTGACAGTTCCGTGCTGGATTCCAGTATCAATGGTGCGGTGAAACAGCTCTTTTACCTGCTTTGGCTGTGCAGGGGTAGTGATATCCCAGTCATCCGGAATGCGGCCCAACAGGGAATCCCGCACACAGCCGCCTACGGCATAGGCTTCAAAACCGCTGCTGTTAAGCCGTTTTATGATTTTTTCCACCTCAGGCGGCAGCTCCATTTGAACCAGCTCCATGTTTCGTCCTTTCTGGATGAGTTTTTTTAATAAGCTTTTCCCCAATAAACCATTTTCACTGCAGGCTTGCCGCAGCAAACGCATTTGTCTGATAAATGCTCCTGGGTAAAGGGCATACACCGGGAGGTTGCTCCGGTTACTTCCTTA
>CATLIJ010000322.1 GCA_949948825.1 uncultured Clostridiaceae bacterium | reverse complement strand
AGGCCATAAGACGTCTTCCGGAGGAGGCAGATTTTGACTATTATGCAGGGAAATACTATGCAAAGAGAAAGCAATTCCCGGAGGCAGAGAAATACCTGAAGCGGGCGCTGGACCAGCTGGAGAAGTATGGGACTGCGTTTAAATCCATGTTTTTGTCCGGAGATATTAAAGAAGCTTATGAGATGCTTGCTGCCTGCTGCTTTAACAACCATAATCTGGCGGAGTGCATTAATTATTCTGTAATTTTGTTAAAGGCAGACCGTTATTTGTCCAATACTATATTCCTTTTGCTTGCCTCCTTCCTTTTAGACGAGGCAAGCGGGAGAGAAGGAGCTGCTCCGGCAGAGGCAGTCGCACAGTTTTTAGGGGAAAATTTATATGATTTCACTACATTAAAGGACCGGCTTTTTGTACTGAAGGCAGCGATGCGGCTGCAGTATCACAGCCTGATTGCAGTGATCCGGGGGATGTTTACCCCGGAGGAGCTGGCTGCGGTAGACCAGGCTTTGGCTGCAGAGAATGCAGGGAATGCAGGAAGTGCAGGGAATGCAGGAAGTGCAGAGAATGCGGGAAGTGCAGAGAATATAGAAAGTGCAGGAAATGCAGAACATTCAGAGAACTCTTGAACCATGAGAAACTGAGTCGGAAAAAGCCATGGAAGGCCAGATCAAAGAATCGAGTCAAGCCATTAAAAATTGAGTCAAAAAAGGAACCTCCTGAATAGGATGGTTCCTTTTTAAGACGGGTTTTCTTCATTGTCTGGCAGGGAGACTGCCCACAAAGGTGCGCCTGCGTCATATACATGCTTCAGTTCATCCATCAGCTGCTGCAGATTCCACTCTTTTGTACAGTTTTCATAGTTGGCAGGATCTGCAATATAAACATTTCCATTGGAACAAAGCTGGGCGATGATAATAAAGTGGCCGTTCTGAGTCAGGCTGCCGCGGCCCATCAGGGCTACCAGGATGTGTCCGGTGCGCAAAAGTTCAGCAGCATTTTGGGCAGAGCGGTCAGTCACACTTTCTACCTTCAGGCCAAAGGCAGAAAGGCTGTTAGGAATCAGGCTGTGATAGGAACCACCGTGCTTGGCGTATTCTCCGTTGGCAGCTGCCCAGTCAGCCATCTCTATGGGAGTGACGCTGGTGGAGGAGAAGCTGTTGATTACCATAGCCACACAGGTTGGGCCGCAGCCATACCGGCTGATGGGATCGATTCCTCCGTAAAGATATTCTTTCCAACGGATATCCCCCTGACAGTAGTATAGCATGGGACCTATGGAGGTATCCAGCATAAAGGTATAAACAGAATCCTCCTGGGGGAGAAAGATGGGTTCTGCGTCAAAATCAGCTACTCCCAAATCAGCAGAACGGTCAATATGGGCAACCGTTTCCGCAGCCAGAGAAGCAGCCTCTGCCTCTTGGGATGCCTTTATTTCTGCCAGCTTTTGAGCTTCCTTCCGTTCTTTGGAATCTTCTATATATTCTTTCACATAAGAATAGGCCCCTTTTGCCGTATCTGCAACATCCTCCAGTGTAAAAGGCCGGAAGTAGACAAACAGGCTGGTGGCCATAGCTACTGTGGTGGTGGCAATGCCCCCAATAAGGAGCCGCTCTGTCAACCCTTTTTTTTGGTGTTCTGCGGCAGAAACAGGAGGAAGGCCGCTGCCAGAACGCACAACAGGCCGGACGCCTGATGCAGCGCTTTGGACATTGGATGCAGTGTTTTGGACATTGCGCCCTCCTCCGGGGAATGATTGTATGTGAGATGATGATTTCCCATGTGATGTCTGTCTTAACTGAGATGACTGGTTCATCCGTGACGTCTGTCCTATATGGGAGGATTGCTTTACCTGCGGTGTCTGTCTTATATGGGAGGATTGCTTTACCTGTGATGTCTGTTTTACCTGAGACAGTTGCTTCACATGGGAGGATTGCTTTCCTTCAGATTGTTTTTGCATAATAATACTTTATGGTTTGGCGGACTGTGCCGATTTGGCAAGCTGCGCCATAACGACTTGAGGAATGGAGCTTAATGCAGATTGAGTGCAGACAGCGCCAGCCTTATAAGCTTCCATGGGCATGCCATACACTACACAGGTCTCCTTGTTCTGTCCAATGGTATAAGCCCCTGCTTTTCTCATCCGCAGCAGACCGGCGGCGCCGTCAGCTCCCATACCAGTGAGGATTATGCCAATCGCACGATTGCGCACATTGGCGGCAACAGAATCAAACAATACGTCAACGGAAGGTCTGTGGCCGCTGACCTTTGCTTCATTGGTACAGCTTACAGAATAACCGCTGCCCATCTTGACTACCCGCATCTGAAGGCCGCCTGGGGCAAGAAGAATCAATCCAGGCTGAACTCTGTCTCCGTGGACTGCCTCTTTTACACTGAGATTGCAGATCCGATTCAGACGTTCTGCATACATGGAGGTAAATCCGGACGGCATATGCTGTGTAATAACAATTCCCGGCATTTTGGCAGGGAACTGACGAACCACCTCCAGGATAGCCTCAGTTCCTCCGGTAGATGCTCCGATGGCAATTAAGTCCACATTTCCAAAAGTGGAAGGGGAGCGAAGCCGTGAGGAAGGCTCGGATACAGAGGAAGTGGAAACAGCGCTTTTTGTTCCGGAAAGGATTCCGGCGCGGGGACTGAGTGACATTCCCTGGGCTGGTGTTCCTGGTAAATTCCCAGGAAGCCGGACATGGGCATTGGCTCCAACGGAAAGCTTTGCCTTCAACGTATTTAAGAAAGCGGCTTTTCCTCCTTCAGCGTTCATATCCGGTTTCCGTACAAAATCAATCGCTCCTGCGGCTAAAGCGTCAAATACCCGCACATTCAGAGAAGACACCAAAATGACAGGAATGGGATGTGTGGGGAGAATT
>CATLIJ010000321.1 GCA_949948825.1 uncultured Clostridiaceae bacterium | reverse complement strand
ACTCCCTGCCTACCTTATCCCATATCATTCTTTCATGATTCGGACAAAATTATGTATCCAGGCATATCTCTAAAAACAAGCATTCAAAAATCCGCTTTTCCTTATCAGCCTGCCCCCAGCATCATCTCCGCAATGCCAGCAGTCAGGAAAGGAACAAATGTCACCAAAATCAACACAGCAAAATTGGAAATCAGATAAGGAACCAGTTCCTTGATTACACCAGTCAGCTTTGTCTCTCCAATGTTGGTAGCCGCAAACAGACACACGCCCACAGGAGGAGTACAAAGACCAAGAACCAGGTTCAACACACACATAACACCAAACTGGATGGGATGAACACCCACCTGAGTCACCAGTCCCAAAAGCACTGGGAACAGAATCAGGATCGCAGCAATGGTCTCCATGAACATTCCCACAAAAATCAAAAGAATATTAATCAGGATCAGAATAATATACTTGTTGGTAGTAAGAGCTAACATGGCGTCCGCAACCATCTGCGGAATCTGCTCCTTTGTCAGAATATAGGCAAATACATTGGCCATACCTACCAGAACCATGATTGCCGCACTGGATGTAACTGTGGACTTCATACTGTCAAGAAGGCGCTTTGGCGTCAGCTCCTTGTAGATGAAGAATCCCACAAAAATACCATAAACCACAGCCAGAATAGAAGCCTCTGTAGGAGTAACAAAACCACCCACAATACTGGAAAGGATGATCAAAGTCATCAAAATAGCAAAAAAGGATTCTTTTGCAGAAGACAAAATCTCCTTTAAAGTAGCCCGTCTCTCTGCCTTAGGATAATTTCTCTTCTTTGACACATACCAGGAAACAAAAATCATTCCCAATCCCATAAGAATGCCGGGAATCATACCAGCCACAAACATCTTGGACACAGAAAGCCCGGTCATGGTGGCAGCCATAATCATAGGAACCGACGGAGGAATAATCGGGCCGATACAGGAAGAAGCTGCTGTTACGGCACAAGAGAAATCCGCGTCGTAGCCATCCTTTTTCATAGCTGGAATCAACACGCCGCCCACGCTTACCGTATCGGCAAGAGCAGTTCCGGAAATACCGGCAAACAACATGGACGCCACCACGTTGGCGATGGAAAGACCGCCGGTAATATGGCCCACAATCTTATTACAAAATCCGATGAGACGCTCTGTAATTCCTCCCTGGTTCATAAGAGAACCAGCAAATACAAAGCCTGGAATACACAGCAGGGTAAAGGAATTTAAACCTGCAAAAAATCTCTGAGCAACCATATACAGAGACATGCCGTTACCAATAAAATAGATCAGGGAAGAAATGCCCAGGCTAAAGGCAACCGGCACACCTATTGCCAAACATACGGCGAAACTGATAAATAATAATGCTACCATGTTCTACCCCTCTTTCTTCTTTGTCAGTATCATGTAGATTCTAAAGATAAAGCTGATTACATAACAACCAAACAGAAAAACTTCCGCAGCGTAGATATATTTCATGGGAATGGTAAGAGCTGTTGACACCATGGCCGGAGGGGTGACTGCGAGCAGCCCCTTGGGACCTACCACACAATTGATAAATATATATCCGGAAAACACACACAGCACAGCCATAATTGCCAGGTTAAGGCCCTTTCTCACTGACTCCGGCAGCATCTCCACCAACATCTCCACACCCACATATTCATCGTTCAGCACTGCCGCGTTCCCGGCAAAGGCAACCATGTAGATGAAGAGAAAACGGGCGGCTTCTTCTGTCCAGTTGGGAGCGGTCGGAAGGAAGGTCCGGGAAACAACCTGGATCAAAACGCTGGCAATAAAACCAATCAGACCCACGATACCGATTCCGGTCATGATCTCTTTATAAATTTTGATGATCTTGTCCATTGATTCCTCCTAAATCTCTCTTAACAAGTTCTTAACAGGTGTCTATAAAGTCCATGCCGGCTTCCCAATAACAGAAGACCGGCATGGAACTGATTGGTACGGATAAGCAACAGCTTATGCTGCCGGGTCCGCGGCCACGATTTTGTCATAGATTGCTTTCTGTCTGTCTGTAAGCACATTCAGAACTCCGGCAACCGCTTTCTCCTTGAAAGGAGCCTGGTCCACTTCAATAAAGGTCATTCCCTTTTCCTCCAAAGTAGACTTTAAGGTAGCCTCCTCCTCAAGGAACAGCTCATGCTCATAGTTAATGGCTTCTGTTGCACATTCCATAATCATAGCCTGTGCTGCAGGAGAGAAGGAGCTGAATCTTGCCTCAGAAATCGCCATATATACCCATGCCCGCAGATGCTCACTCTCAATTACATAATCCTGCACCTCAAACAGAGAAGCATCATAAATATTTGCTAACGGGTTCTCCTGTCCATGAATAACGCCCTGCTGCAAGGATGTAAAAATCTCGGAGAAAGCCATGGGAGTCGGTTTTGCGCCCATTGCCTCAAAAGCAGCCATAGTCATTGCGGACTCGGGAGTACGGATAATAAAGCCCTGTAAATCATCCGGAGAATGGATTTCCTTATTGGAAGTAATGTTACGGGGACCGCGGCGGATTGCGCCTAAGTTCCGAAGGCCTGCGGAAAGCATCAACTCATCCAGTTCCTTCCCCACATCTCCGTTCAGAACTGCATCCATATGCTCATCACTGGTGATGGCATAAGGCATTCCGATGATGCCAAGCTCCTCCACATAGGTCTGCATGGACTCGCCGGTAAGAACAATATCACAATCTCCCATTCCTGCAATGGCAGACTGTACTGTCTCAATCTCAGAACCCAGCTGATTGTTGGGATAAATCGTAACCGTAATGTTGCCGCCGGATTTTGCCTCAATCAGTTCTTTAAACTTCAGAGCCAGCTTGTGCCAGGTATGAGTCTCTGCATTGATATGGCTGAACACCAG
>CATLIJ010000320.1 GCA_949948825.1 uncultured Clostridiaceae bacterium | reverse complement strand
GGCATATCCCTGGCCCCGCAATGTGGCATTTCTCTGTTTATAGGTCAGAGGAAATGCTCCTGCCGGAGTGCTCATGCCTCTCGACTCATTTCCCGAAACAAAATCTGATTCCACCAAAAGCTGTCCGTTTACATAATAATACAAATGCTGGGCTGTCAGATTAATCTCCACATAAGTATTGCCATAATCTTTCTCTCCTCTTGATGCAGCTGTCTGAGAATATACTGGCTCCCGCTCCTGACTTTTTCCGGAACGGATAATCTCGGAAAGAGCAGCTGCCTCTGCTTTCCGGTTAATCCGCCAGCCATAATTGCCCCCGGTGATGGTTACTGTGCTTCCGTAGGCTGTCCTCAAAGTCTTTGGCTGATATGCAGTATCATACTTTTTCGCCAGCCCAGCTACATATTCTGCCACCTTGTCTTCATCCAAAATCAGGCCGCCCTGGTCATCCTGGGTCATCCAGGTGTGAATGGTATCTCCATTCAGCGTCTCAGTCTCATACCCAAAACGGTAAGTCACGGTAACATTCACATATTTATTCCACTCTTCTGCCTGTGCATTAAGAGCCGGATCTTCCGAGGTAATCCGGGCTTTCTCATAAGCATCCAGTTCTTCCAGGGAAACCCGGTCCTTCAGATTCAGGATGGCATCTGCCACTCCCTCGCGGACCTTCTCCGGAACCACGCGGGTTCCTCCCTGTTCCGGCACCACCTCATATCCAATCCCCTGCCGGTATTCGGACAGATAGGCATTCTCCGGAAGCTCTGTCCTGGATTCGTCCATACAATCCAGTTCATTTACCACTGTGTCAAGCTTGTCTGAATCATATGCAATCATGGTTTCAATCGTATGATCCGAGCCTTCCAGCCAGTGAAGCCCCCACTGCATAGGCTCCTGATCTGACAAAAGCTGCTCCAGGGAACCGTCATATTCCGAATGAAGCCCGATCTCCTCACCGCCAATCTGCTCTGTCACTCCGCCCCGCTCTTCCAGGTTCAGGGTATACTGGTCCATGCCCTCATCAATCATTTGTTTTACCTGTTCCACATTTTTCCCGGAAACATCCAATCCATTGATCTTTGTATTAGGGAAAAATACATCTCTATATGGAAGCCCCATATATGTATAAGCGCCAGCTGCCAAGATCGTCAGGCCGGAAAGAACAGATGCTGTCACAAGAGCTGCCTTCTTTGCTCCACTCCCTTTGGGCTTATTGGTATTCCTGCCCTTATCTGTGTTTCCCTGTACCTGGTATGGTTTATTTTTCATGTTGGCACTCTTCTGTGATGTGCCTTTTGCTGCATATCTTTGTTCCATAATGCGAAAACTGTCCTCCGAAATCATTTATGGGTCCTATTATATAACAGATACAGGGCAATTTACAAGTAGAAAAACCAAGGAGTGTATTATGCATGGAAATGAATGGATAATCTGTCCATGAAAGCCTCCCACAATTTTCCTCTCAAAACATCCTCATATAATATCCCGGCAAAAACAGACGCCCCCACATGCGAAGCTCCGGCATATATTTTCCCATATCCAGAAAAACCGGACAGAAAATCAGGCTTCCCGCCAGAAAAAACGGAATCAGGCTTCCCACCAGCTCCTCCCGCCTGCAGATCACACGGACGCCCCAGGAAAATAAAGTCACTGCCACCCCATATCCTGCCATCACTGCCAGCTCATACCCCCAAAACCCGCTGCAATCTCCAGCCCGCACAGCTGTCAGTCCGGAAACCGCTGCCAGAAATACCGGCGCTGCCATGGCTGCCAGACAGCACAAGGTCCGGCTTCCATAAGGAACTTTCAAAAACAGTCCTTTCTTCTCATCCTTCAGGCTTATCACTGCTCCGTAAAGTCCAGCCACAAACACATACACTGCCACAATTCCCCGCACCGGAAACACAGTCCCCTTTTGCTCTGACGAATCCTTTCTTCCCTTTTGCCCCACAATCTCATAAGTAAAATGAAACGTGCTTCCATTTTCCAGCCATTGGCTGTACATCTGTCCGGCCTCTTTGGAAAGCTGCTCCAAATCACCAGCCTTCAGGCGTTCTCCTGCCTGCTCCACATAGTTTACAAACAAATCCCTGTCATACAATTCAATCATAGCGGCAAATACGGTCTCAGAAGCCAGCTTGGCTGCAATGGTAGATGGCGCAGAATAAACCCGAATGGCTCTTTTATAATCCTTCCCATCCAGCCTCTCCTTCAGACCTGCTCCAATTACAAACCCGCATTCTGCCCGCCGGGAAGCCACCTCCTCCCTCACCTGCTGCTCGTCCTCACATTCATAAAATTGGAAGAGCCCATCTTCGGAGGATCGTCCTGTCAATACTGCCGCCAGACTCTGCCCCAATCCGCGCTCTGTTTCATTGCGCTCTGTCTCATTGTTCTTTTCTGCTGTTCCATTGTTCTTTTCTGCTGCCCCGTTGTTCTCTTCTGCTGTTCCATTGTTCTCTTCTGTTATTCCATTGTTCTCTTCTGCTGCACTGCTCTGACTTCCCCTTGCACCTCTTCTGCCCCCATCGCTCTGGCCTGCATCAGCCCTCTGCCCCTCTTCCTCTGCACAGACCGCAATCCGGATTGCCCCCTGTTCCTCGTTCTGAATCTTGTGAAGCCAAAACGCCCCCAAAGGCAAAAGCATCAAAATAACCAAAAATGCCCCCTGACACACATACCGCTTACAAGACAAATAGAACCACATCCATATTCTGCCCATTGGCCACAATTCCACCTTTCTGCCTTTCCCATCTTCTCTGATTCTGTGCAATGGTTCATTTTTTCCACTCCTCCAAAACCGCAGTCAGACAAAATCCCGCCAAAAGCAGCACTGCCATCTTTCCTGCCACTGCCGCGGAAAAACCACCTGTCACTGCCATCTTCATCCCGTCCATCAAAATAGCAGAAGGCATTACAGCCGTTAGTTTTC
>CATLIJ010000319.1 GCA_949948825.1 uncultured Clostridiaceae bacterium | reverse complement strand
CAAATGAAGTGACTGCTTATCTAAAGGACGGGAAGGCAGAGGGAATCTTTTCCATGGTTCAGGCTGTGATGCCTGGATTTATTAATCTTTGTCTGGACGGGGAATTTCTGGCAGAATACCTTAATACAATGCAGGGGCAGGAAAAGCTGGGAGTGGAGGAGTGCGGACGCGGGGAGACCGTGATGGTGGATTATGGGGGAGCAAACGTGGCAAAGCCCCTGCATGTAGGCCATCTGCGCTCAGCTGTAATCGGTGAGAGCATCCGGCGTATGGGGGAATATTTGGGCTATCACACCATTGGGGATGTCCATTTGGGAGACTGGGGGCTGCAGATGGGCCTGATTATTGAGGAACTGCGGGAACGCCAGCCGGATTTGGTCTATTTTGACGAGGAATATAAGGGGGAGTACCCCAAAGAGGCCCCTTTTACCATTGGAGAGCTGGAGGAGATTTATCCCAGCGCCAGCGCCAAATCCAAGGAGGATTTGGGATTTAAGGAGCGGGCTCAGGCTTCCACCTTGCGGCTTCAGAGCGGTTATGAGCCATATGTGGCTATCTGGAAGCATATTATGGCAGTATCTCTGGCTGATTTAAAGAAAAATTATGGCAATCTGGAGGTTCATTTTGACCTTTGGAAGGGAGAGAGCGATGCAGGGCCATATATTTCCTGGCTGATACAGGACTTAAAAGAAAAGGGGCTGGCGCGGGAGAGCCAGGGAGCGCTGGTGGTGGATATTGCCATGGACACAGACTCCAAAGAGCTGCCTCCGTGCATTGTGCAGAAATCAGACGGAGCCGCGTTGTACGCTACAACGGATTTAGGGACCATTCTGGAACGGGAAAAGCTTTATCATCCGGACCGGTATATTTATATTGCAGATAAGCGGCAGGAGCTTCATTACACCCAGCTGTTCCGGGTTGCCAGGAAGGCTGGTTATGTGAAGGCAGATACGCCTATGGATTATATTGGCTTTGGCACCATGAACGGCAAGGACGGAAAGCCTTTTAAGACCAGGGATGGGGGCGTCATGCGCCTGGAGCATCTGATTGCTGATATTGAGGAGGCAGTGTATAACCGGATTCGGGAGAACCGGGGAGTAGCGGAAGAGGATAAGAGCGGATTGGAGGGGGCAGAGAGGACAGAGACAGATCTTCTGGCAAAGACAGAGGCACTGTCCATGGAAACAGAGAGAACAGGCGGGGAAATGTCAGAAGAGGAGGCAAGAGCCACTGCCCGCAGGATTGGCCTTGCAGCCCTGAAATACGGAGATCTGTCGAATCAGGCATCCAAGGATTATGTGTTTGATTTGGACCGGTTTACTTCCTTTACGGGCAATACCGGACCTTATCTTCTCTATACGATTGTAAGAATTAAATCGATTTTGAAAAATTACAGGGAAGCAGGGGGAGAGATACAAGGGGCAGTGATTCTGGCTCCAAAAGGTGATTCTGAGCGGGAGCTTTTCCTTCGGCTGGTTCGGTACAATGAGGTGATGGAAAGTGCATTTGCCCAGCTGGAGCCTCATAAGCTTTGCCAGTATCTCTATGAGCTGTCCAATGGATTTAACGGATTTTACAGGGATCACAAGATTTTGACAGAAGAGGATAAGGAGAGGCAGGCAAGCTGGATCCAGCTGATCACATTGACAAGAGATGTGCTGGTTTCCGGGATTCATGTGCTTGGGTTTGACGCGCCGGACCGGATGTGACGGACCGTGAGAAAGGAGTTTTGTCATCATGGCACTTTATGATTACAGCGGCGCTTTGCGCCAGGGACGGAGACAGTATCAGGAGGCAGTTTCCAAAGGCCAGTATCCTTATCTTCCCGTATTGGATGATATATTGGCCAATACGGATATTGTGTCTGAGGTGAATTTAGGGATTATTGATATTCCTTTGGACCGGGTTGTGGGAACCAAGACCCATGGAAGGACTCAGGCTTTTGCCAGCAATTTTATGCCTCTTTTGGGTGAACGGTCAGAATTTGGGGCAAAGTGGGGATTTTTGTATGACCATCAGATTGAGGAGGGAATCCATGATCCCATATTTGCCTATGAGTTTATGAACCGGTATTATGTTCAGGAGGGCAACAAGCGGGTCAGTGTGCTGAAATATCTTCATGCCTACAGCATTACTGCATCTGTCATCCGTCTGATTCCAAGGCGCAGTGATGACAGGGACACAAAGCTCTATTATGAATTTCTGGACTTTTATCAGGTATCCTTTAACTGTGATGTGTGGTTCAGCAGGGAGGGAAGCTACAAACGTCTTCTGGAGGCCATGGGAAAGGGTCCCCAGGAGGTGTGGAGTGAAGATGAGCGGCAGTATTTTAAGGCTGCCTATGACCGGTTTTCTAAAGTATTCTATCAAGCCAGAACCGAAGAAATGGAATTGACTGCATCGGATGCGTTTTTAAAATATGTGGAGTTTTTTAGCTATGACATAGCCAAAGAGCGGACCGGGGACCAGATGAAAAAGGATTTGGTCCGGATTTGGGATGAGCTGCTTTTAACCTCCAGGGGAAGCGAGATTGCCCTGGTGGAAAAACCAGAGGTGAAGGAAAGCACTTCTCCCAGGCTGTTAAACTGGCTGATTCCAGGGACTGCCATTGAACCGGAGATGCTGAAGCTGGCATTTCTCTATCCCAAGGGAAAGGAGGTCTCCAGCTGGGTATATGCTCATGAGCTGGGCCGGATGAACTTGGAACAGCGGTTTCAGGGGAAGATGTCCACAAGAGCCTTTGAGGATGTGGGAACAGAGGAGGAAGTGTTAAAGGCAGTGGATCAGGCAGTGGAGGAAGGGTGCAATGTGATTTTTACCGTTGCGCCTCAGATGGCTGCTTCCAGTGTCAAGGCTGCTATCAAATATCCCAAGCTGCGGATTTTCAACTGTTCGGTAAACATGTCCTATTCTTCCATCCGTACCTATTATGCCCGGATGTATGA
>CATLIJ010000318.1 GCA_949948825.1 uncultured Clostridiaceae bacterium | reverse complement strand
GCATGTGCTTTTTATTACTATTGGCATGACCATCGCCATGTTCATTATGGTCAACAACAAAGAGGTCGGCGGCTTTGGCGCATTATTTGCACGAGCCAACCAGATGTCCGCGGAAATCGGAGGCGGCCTTGACCTGATGAGCATGACAAAAATCGGCGTTCCCACTGTTATTGGTTATATTGCCATGTATTTTATGACCTTCCCCACTGGGCAGGAAATCGTGCAGACCTACTGCTCAGCCAAAAACGGCAAGGCAGCCATGACTGGTTCTGTGATTGCAGGAATCCTGTCAGCGGTATATGCCATTGTGCCGGCTATCATCGGCCTGTTAGCCTACACCTGTATTGACGGATATGCCCTGGGCGGAGCACAGAAGAATGCTCTGGCAGAAGCTACCATCCGCTTTGCCCCATCCATTGTAGCCGGACTGGTTCTTGCCGCAATCGTGGCAGCTACCATGAGCAGCGCCTCCGGCAATATGATTGGCACGGCAACCATGTTTACCAATGATATTTTCACCCCTTATATGAACAAGGGACAAAAAGACGACCAGAAGGAAGTGTGGATTTCCCGCGTAACTATGGTCATTGTAGGGCTGGTAGGACTTTTCGTGGCCCTGACTGCCTCCAATGTAATCAGCGTAATGATGGGCGCTTTTGCTCTCCGGAGCGCAGGACCTTTCGCTGCCTTTATCTGCGGCATTTTCTATAAAAATGTCACTCAGAGAGCAGGCTTTATCTCCATAGTGGCTGGCACCATTGTAGCAGCTGTGTGGATTTACGTTTTAAACACCCCCTGGGGCTTAAGCGCAATGGTTCCTGGAGGAATCGTGGCATTTATTGTAATTTTCCTTGTCTCTGCCATGGAGAGGAAGAACGGCGTACCGGCGGCACCAGCAATTGAGTTTGAAGAAGATTAAGGAGAAAACAAAATGAAAAAGCTTATTAAAAATGGTCTCATTGTAGATGGAAGCAACCATCCCGGATTTCAGGGAGATGTGCTGTTAAACGGCGGAGTGATTGAAAAAATCGCTCCTTCTATAGAAGCTGACGATGCTCTGGTGATTGACGCCGCCGGACTGGTGGTTGCTCCTGGATTCATTGATACCCACAGCCACAGTGATCTGCAGATCCTGGTGGAACCAGAGGTAGCTCCCAAGGTCATGCAGGGAATCACCACAGAGGTTTTAGGACAGGACGGCATTTCCATGGCTCCTCTCCCCACTCAGTACATCAGTCCCTGGAGAAAGAATCTGGCAGGACTGGACGGGGACAGTGATCAGATTGACTGGACCTTTGAGAATACAGAAAATTACTTAAACATGATTGATGCAGTAAAGCCAGGGGTGAACGAATGCTATCTGGTTCCCCATGGCAACATCCGCATGGAAGCCATGGGCCTGGAAAACCGTCTGCCAAATGAGGAGGAGCTGGAAAAAATGCGCCAGATCACCAGACGGGAGATGGAGGCAGGGGCTGTGGGACTGTCCACAGGGCTCATCTACATGCCCTGCGCTTATTCCCAGTCTTTGGAAATCATTGAAATGTGTAAGGTGGTAGCGGAATATGACGGAATCTTTGTCATTCACCAGAGAAGTGAGGCAGACACCATCTTGGATTCCATGGAGGAGGTTATTAAAATCGGCCGGGAATCCGGAGTGAAAATCCATTATTCCCACTTTAAGGTATGCGGAAAGAAAAACTGGGACAAGGTAGACAAGGTGATGGAACTTCTGGAAGCTGCCAAAAAGGAAGGAATCCGGGTATCCTTTGACCAGTATCCTTATGTGGCTGGCAGCACCATGCTGGGAGTGATTCTTCCTCCCTGGGTCCATGACGGCGGCACAGATAAGGTCCTGGAACGTCTGGCTGATCCAGAGCTGCGGAAAAAAATGGTTTATGACATTGAACACGGCATTCCCGGCTGGGACAATTTTGTGGAATTTGCCGGTCTGGACCAGATTTTTGTTACCAGTGTAAAAACCGGGAAAAATAAAGATGCCATTGGCTTAAGCCTGACCGAACTTGGGGCTTTGAGAGGAAAAGATCCCTATGAGGCTACCTTTGACCTTCTCTATGAGGAGGAGAATGCTGTGGGCATGGTGGATTTCTACGGAACCGAGGAGCATGTCATCCGGATTATGAAGCGCCCTGAGATGAATGCCTGTACAGACGGCCTGTTAGGCGGCAAGCCTCATCCCCGTGTATACGGCGCATTTCCAAGGATTCTGGGAAAATATGTGAGAGAGGAAAAGGCCCTGACCCTGGAGGAGGCCATCTACAAAATGACCAAAAAACCGGCAGTCACCTTTCATATGACTGGCCGCGGGGAACTGAAAGAGGGATATGCTGCAGATCTCTGCATCTTCAACCCCAATACGGTCATTGACAAGGGAACCTTTGTGGAGCCGATTCAATACCCGGAAGGCATTGAGTATGTGATCGTGGGCGGAGAACTGGCTGTGGAAAAGGGAAAACATACAGGAAAGAGAAATGGTGTGGTGCTTCGGATGAAAGGGAAAGAGGTTGTCCGGTAAAATGATGAAAAATCATTTGGATACGATTGGATTAGGGAAGTAAAAAGGGTTCTGTAAGAGGAAGGGGGAGAATGATTCTGGATACATTCTCCCCCTTCCTCTCATGCTGTTTCCCGGAATTTTATTCCTTTATCACAGAATTAAGGAAATAACTTTAGGAATGATAGCCGCTGCAATGATAACCACGCCACACACCCGAACCATACCTTTTGTTTTAATTTTACAGGCAGGGCGTTCCAGAATCTTCTCTGGAAAAAAAATCATAGGACCTCCAATAAAAATACATAAGGCTATCAATAATAAACCATTCACAGATGCTCCCCCTTTCTGTCTAAGAATATTTGTTTTTGATTATATCATATATTCCAAGAGAGTACAAGAAACTGTCGGCAATTCTTCATCAGCCCCCATT
>CATLIJ010000317.1 GCA_949948825.1 uncultured Clostridiaceae bacterium | reverse complement strand
GAGGGAGACCAAGGTGCGGATGAGAATTGACGGGGTGCTTCTGGAATATGTGTCCCTGCAGAGGAATGTCCATCAGCCTCTGATTGCCCGAATCAAGATCATGGCAAACTTAAATATTGCAGAAAAGCGGATTCCCCAGGACGGACATTTCCGGGTCAGGGCAGAGAACAGCCCTGTCAATATCCGTGTTTCTCTGATGCCCACAGTATTTGGGGAGAAGGCGGTAATGCGTCTTCTGATTCCCACGGTGCATCTGGATTATGGCGGACAGTTTGGCATGGAGAGGGAAAGCTATGAGCGTTTTCTGCCCCTTTTAAATTGTGCCAATGGAATCATTTACATTACAGGGCCAACAGGAAGCGGAAAGTCCACCACTCTCTATATGATTCTGGAGTACCTTGCAAGAAGGCGGGTGAACATTTCCACCATTGAGGACCCGGTGGAAAAAAATGTGCCGGACATTAACCAGACACAGGTAAACCCAGTGGCAGGGCTGACCTTTGAAGCTGGCCTCCGGGCTCTTTTGCGCCAAGATCCGGATATTATTATGGTGGGGGAGACCAGAGATGGGGAGACAGCAAAAATCTCTGTCCGGGCTGCCATTACCGGCCATGTGGTATTCAGCACCCTTCATACCAATGATGCGGCTTCCAGCATTGTACGTCTGGAGGATATGGGGGTGGAGAACTACCTGGTGGCCAATTCCCTGGTGGGGCTGGTGGCACAGCGCCTTATGCGGAAGGTCTGTCCGGGCTGCGGCCAGGAGATGGACGCAACCCCTGAGGAACAAAAGCTTCTGGGCAGGGATATTAAGAAGATCCGGCGCGGCATGGGCTGCGCCCAGTGCAGCCACACAGGCTACCGGGGCAGAATTGCTGTCCATGAGATTCTTGCCATTGACAGCGCTCTGCGCCGTATGATCAGCAGCCATGCCGCTATGGAGGAGATTGTGGAATATGCCAGACAACACCAGGGTATGCGGACATTAAAGGAGAACGGAATCCGGCTGGTAAGAGAAGGGATCAGTACGCCGGAGGAGCTGATGAAGATTGCATATGAATAAAGCCAAAGCACACTTTTCCTTGTAACCTTGTGATTTTGGTTGTATAATACCAATATGATGGTTATGATTTTGGAAACGAAAGGTGAGAGGAAGAGATGAAACGGCATGGATTGTTATTGGCAGCTGTGTTATATGGCCTGGTATGCAGCTCCGGCTGCGGGCAAAGGGCAGCAGATATAAAAATAGTTTTGTCAGAAGGAAGCAGCAGCTTAAAAGCAGAAGACACAAAAGAAAAGGCGCAGGCAGAAACCTCTGTCCATCGGACTGTGGAGACCATGGCAGCCAGACCGGACAGGAATGCTTCAAAGACAAGAATCGGCCCGTCGGTTGCCAATATTAATGAGCAGTTTGTCCGTATAAAAGACTATATACCAGAGGTTCAGGTGGATTTAAAATATGCTGCCGCAGACAATTTTACCGGACAGAAAATCTATGATTTTACAGATGCCTATTTGCGCTACGGCACGATGGAAAAGCTGAAAAAAGCCCAGGAAAAGGCCAGAGAGAGGGGAATGGTCCTGAAAATATGGGATGCTTACCGTCCGGTTTCCGCCCAGTTTGCTCTGTGGAACGCCTGTCCGGACCCAACCTATGTGGCTGACCCCAATGGAGGGCATTCCTCTCACAGCCGGGGCAATACAGTGGATCTTACCCTTGTTTACGAAAACGGAACTCCCGTGGAAATGCCTACAGGATTTGACGATTTTTCTCTTTTGGCGGACCGAGATTACAGCGACTGCAATGAGACTGCCGCCCAAAATGCGCGGCTGCTGGAAAGCATTATGGAAGAGTGCGGATTTGAGCCTTATTGGGGAGAATGGTGGCATTTTTCAGACGCTGAATCCTATGAGGTGGAGGAGGAGTTTGAACCATAGTGGTTTTTTAGAGTCAAAGGAAATATTTAATTGCATTACTATCTGGACGAGGCGACCGGAAAGCTGATTACTGGCTGGAAGGAGATTGGCGGAAAGTGGTATTATTTTAATAATGCTCCAGCTGAGCCAACCTGGATTTTTAATCCGGAGACAGGCGCATGGGATTATAATGCTGCAAACAAAAACAAGCCCTATGGGGCTATGCTGACTAATCGTCAGACGCCGGATCAGATCAAACAAGATTCCTCCTGTAAGGTTATTATGAAAGATCGGCTGTTTCTGGCTTGTATTTTAAAGGCAGTTGTTGCAGAGTACCAAGAAGTATCAGAAGCGGATATTGCAAACAAATATATTGAGGCAGAATCCATCCGGGATGATATGGATGTGTCAAAGAATTTGACAAATCGAACGATTACAGGGTCTGCAGAGGAGGATGCAACAGTAAATGAAGGTATTGTAAAATATGATGTGATTTTTGAAGCTAAGGCGCCAGTTGTGCTGCCAAAACAAAAATATATTCGGAAAGAGCCGGAAAAAATCATGGTTAATCTGCGTATTGATCTGGAAGCGCAAAACAATTACAATCCAGGCTATCCAATCAGTAAGCGTGCAGCCTTCTACTGTGCGAGGATGTTTTCATCCGAATTTGATGGTGCAGCTGAAACAGTGGAATACGATAAACTATACAAGGTCTATTCGATCTGGATCTGTTTTGATGTGGCAGAATACATGGCAAATACAATCACCAGATTTAAAATCACAAAGGAAGACATCCTGGGAATGGTGGATCTTCCAGAGACTGATTACAATTTAATGGAATTCATCCTGATAAGATTAGGAACCGACAGTACCTTAACGGGGAATCGAGTGATCGATTTTCTGAATACAATTTTTGGTTCAGAGACTCAAAAAACAATGAATTTAAGATTAGAGACTCTTGGTTTTTCCGGAACGTCAGTAATGGAGGAGGTTAACAACATGATGAGTTTTAGTGAACGGACATTAGCACGAGGCATGGAACGAGGCATGGAACG
>CATLIJ010000316.1 GCA_949948825.1 uncultured Clostridiaceae bacterium | reverse complement strand
CACAGGGATATTTTGGTGCATTATTTGGAGGCGCTTCAGAAGGATTTGGAGCAAAGATAAAGATTTTTTGAAAAATATAGCCGATTTTTCTTGAAATATTGACGATTTTTTTGTAAACTATTAGAAAGGGTTTTAAGGGGAGAATAGAGTGACAGGTATATTTCGCTGCCACCGAATCAGGAAAGGAGCGTACTAAATGAAAAAAGCAATGAATCAATCCAAGATGGTTCTGATTTTAAACGGGAGTTCCATTTTGGCCCTGTTGGTTACGGTTGTGCTTCTTTTTTCATACAGCAGTATGAGCAAGAAGCTGACTCAGGTAAATGAAGACCGGTATGATTTGACTTACAATGCAAACCGGCTTATGAATGCCTCCAGTTATTTGACCAATGAAGTGCGTGCTTATGCAGCTACCAGCAACAAAGCCCATTATGACAACTATATGAATGAGGTGAACACTTTAAAGAACCGGGAAGCTGGCGTTGCGGCTATGCAGTCCATTGGCATCACGGCACGGGAACAGTCTATGATTGACGATATGGCCAATCAGTCTAATATTCTGGTACCTCTGGAGGAAGAAGCCATGAAGCAGGTGGAGGCAGGAAAGAGAGAGGAAGCCATTGCCTATGTATATGGTACAGAATATAACAATGCTATCTCGAATATCAATACATTGAAAGAACAGTTTTTAAAGGATCTGGACACCCGTACATCAGAAGAGGTAAAACAGGTGGCTCTTGCAGCTAATGTGATCCGCACAGGGATTTTTCTGACCATGTTTCTTGTGGCAGCCCTTCAGTTTGTGGTGATGACGGTTACCAAAAAGAAGATTTTAAGTCCGGTGATTCTGGTGAGAGATCAGATGAAGGAGATTGCGCAGGGCAATCTTTCCGCTGATTTTATTTTGGAGCCCGATACCTCTGAGATTGGAATGCTGGTGGAATCCATCCATGAGACCAAGCGGGAGCTGAAGACTTATATCAAGGATATTGACTCCAAACTGGCTCAGATGGCAGCTGGTAAGATGGATTTGGTGATTGGCAACAATTACCGGGGAGAATTTCTTCCGATTCAGAATGCCATGCGTCAGATTTTAGATGCTTTAAATCAGGCTTTATATCAGATTCATCTGGCATCCGGCCAGGTATCCGAGGAATCCGAGAGAATGGCAGCTGACGCTCAGATTCTTTCCAATGGGGCGGTGGAACAGGCGTCTGCAGTAGAGGAGCTTTCCGCCAGCATTCAGGAGCTGACAGGCGAGGTGAATCATACCTCCATAGATGCGGGCGACGCTCAGAAAAGCTCTATGGATGCAGCCAGACAGCTGAAGGCCTGCAATGAGAAGATGAAGGAGCTGACAACTGCCATGGAGGATATTTCCAAGTCTTCCCAGCAGATCAGCGGCATTATTAAGACGATTGAGGACATTTCCTTCCAGACCAATATTCTGGCCCTGAATGCAGCTGTGGAGGCAGCCCGCGCAGGGGCGGCAGGAAAGGGATTCGCAGTGGTGGCAGACGAGGTTCAGAGCCTTGCCACCAAGAGCGCTGCGGCAGCCAAGGACATTACAAAGCTTATTGAGACCTCCATGAAACTGGTGGAGCATGGCACAGCCCTGTCTGCTGACACGACACAGGCACTTTCTGTAGGAGTGTCCGGAGCGGAGCGTTCCATGAATCTGGTAGGACAGATTGCAGACTCTGCCAAACAGCAGGCAGAATCCCTGTCTCAGTTGAATGAAGGCATGGAGCAGATCTCCAATGTAGTCCAGACCAATGCAGCCACTGCAGAAAAGTCAGCCATGTCTGCAAGAGAGTTAAATGGTCAGGCCGAGAAACTGAAGGTGTCCGTACAGAGATTTAAGCTGCGCGGCAACGGATTGGGCTGAGGTGCTGAATGGGGACAAAACGAATTATTCAGGTAGAAGAAAAGGTACCGCTTCAGCTGCTGGGGCCTTTGAGCATTCAACATATGTTTGCCATGTTTGGGGCCTCGGTGCTGGTGCCGTTTCTTTTTGGAATCAGTCCTGCCATTGTGTTGTTTATGAACGGTGTGGGAACCTTGCTTTTTATTGCAGTGACAAAAGGAAAAGCTCCTGCTTATTTGGGTTCCAGCTTTGCTTTTCTCGCCCCGGCAGGCATTGTGATTCAGAACTGGGGTTATGAATATGCCCTGGGAGGATTTGTTGCAGTAGGGCTGTGCGGGTGTATTTTGGCAGGGATTGTCTACAAATTCGGCACGGATTGGATTGATGTGGTGCTGCCGCCGGCAGCCATGGGGCCGGTGGTGGCGCTCATTGGCCTGGAATTGTCCTCCTCCGCTGCCAGCAATGCAGGGCTTTTGGATGAGACCATACAGCCAGCCAATGTGATTGTATTTCTTGTAACCCTTGGCTTTGCTGTGTTTGGCTCCATCCTGTTTCGGGGATTTTTGTCCGTTATCCCGATTTTGATTGCAGTGATTGCCGGGTATGTGGCGGCAGTGTGCTGCGGGATTGTAAGCTTTGAAGCAGTGGCAGCTGCACCCTGGTTTGCCCTGCCTGATTTTACAGCGCCCAGGTTTGATCCGGAAGCTATTTTGATTATTTTGCCAGTGATTCTGGTCATTGCGTCTGAACATATCGGACACCAGGTTGTGACCAGCAAGATCGTAGGCAGGGATTTGCTGAAGGACCCTGGATTGCACCGGAGTCTTTTTGGAGATAATTTTTCCACCATGATTTCTGGTATGATTGGCTCGGTTCCCACCACTACTTATGGAGAAAATATCGGCGTGATGGCCATGACTGGCGTGTACAGCGTCCATGTGATTGCCGGAGCAGCAGTATTATCAATTAAATGTTCTTTCGTGGGAAAGCTTTCCATGCTGATCAGTACTATTCCCGGACCGGTTATTGGCGGAATCTCTTTTCTGTTATATGGTATGATCGGTACCTCAGGGCTGCGGATATTGGTGGATTCGAAGGTGGATTTT
>CATLIJ010000315.1 GCA_949948825.1 uncultured Clostridiaceae bacterium | reverse complement strand
AGAGACCAGAAATCCTGGGCCGCCCCCTGAGTATGTGTTTACTTATGCAGAGAATCAGGCCAGGGATTATCCTACTACACAGGGGGCTTATCGGTTTGCAGAGCTGGTGGAAAAAAGAACCGGAGGAAGAATCCGGATTCTGGTTTATGCAGAGGGAGCGCTGGGAGATGAGAAGAGCGTGATTGAGCAGCTTCAGTTTGGAGGAATCGATTTTGCCCGTGTGTCTCTTTCTCCTCTGGCGGAACAGGTCCCGGAGATGAATGTGCTTCAGATGCCCTATCTGTATGAGGGGCCGGAGCATATGTGGAGGGTGCTGGACGGGGAGATTGGAGAGGAGTTTATGGAATTTCTGGATGGGTCCGGATTAAAAGGCCTGTCCTGGTATGATGCAGGCGCAAGAAGCTTTTATTGCACCAGCAGGGTGATTCGAAGCCCAAAGGATGTGGCGGGCTTAAGAATCCGGGTTCAGGAGTCAGAGCTTATGAGAGAGATGGTGGAGACTTTGGGAGGAACAGCAGTTCCCATGGCTTATGATGAGGTCTATTCAGCTCTGGAGACCAGACGAATCGACGGAGCGGAGAACAACTGGCCTTCCTATGAATCTGTGCGCCATTATGAGGTGGCTCCCTGTTATTCCGTCAATGAGCACACCCGGGTCCCGGAGCTGCAGCTGGCGTCTGGCTATACCTGGAACCAGTTATCCCCTGAAGATCAGATGATACTCATGGAATGTGCAAAAGAGTCAGCAAAGCATGAGAGAAGGCTGTGGAGCCGCCGGTCAGACTGGTCAAGACAGCGGGTGGAGAATGCCGGGTGCAGGATTACCGAACTGACCTTGGAGGAAAAAGCGCAGTTTCGGGAAGCATTGATGCCAATGTATGAGAAATTTTGTGCAGATTATATGGATGTGGTGGAGAGGATTGAAAAGGCAGGCTGGAAATAGCCTGCCTTTTGCTTATACATGGAATCTGTGCATAAATCAAGAAAGGTCTGCCTTCATCAGAACTTTCTCCAGGTATCCCGGACAAACAGCAGGAGAAGGGGGAAGATCTCCAGCCTTCCGGCCAGCATGTCAAAAATAAGGATCATTTTTGCCGGATTGGAAAAGAATCCAAAGTTGGCAGAAGGACCTACCAGTTCCAGGCCGGGTCCGATGTTGTTAAAAGTGGCGGCCACAGCAGTAAAATTAGTGACCATATCATGACCATCACAGGCAATGGCCAGTACAGAAAAGGCAAAGATCAGCACATAAATGATCATAAACGCATTGATGTTCCGGACAATTTCCCGGTCCACTGGCTTGCCGTCCATGCGGATCTTGTGAATCTGCCGGGGATGGATGTACTGGCGCAGCTCCTTTCTGGAGGATTTAATCAGGATAATAAAACGGGACACCTTGATTCCTCCGCCTGTGCTTCCGGCGCAGGCGCCGATAAACATTAACATAACCAGAATGGTCCGGGATATGACAGGCCATTGGTTAAAGTCTGCGGTGGCAAATCCAGTGGTCGTGATGACAGACCCCACCTGGAAGGCAGATTCCCGAAGGGCTGTGCCAAAGGTTCCGTAAAGACCCCGGATATCCCACCCAATCAGCAGGATAGAAGACAAAATAATCAGGAAATACCAGCATACCTCCTCATTGGCAAAGGCCTGCTTCCATTTCCGCAAAAGGAGCAGAAAATAAAAGTTAAAATTAACCCCAAACAGAATCATAAAGATGGTTACTTCCATCTGAATCAGAGGAGAATAGCTGGCCATGCTGTCGTTCTTAATGCCAAAGCCTCCGGTTCCGGCTGTTCCAAAGGCAGTGGTGAGGGCGTCAAATACCGTCATGCCGCTGACTAACAATACCACAAATTCAGCTATGGTTATGAGAATATAAATGCCGTAAAGAATCTTTGCCGTGGAGTGGACCTTGGGCATAAGCTTTCCCACGGAGGGTCCCGGGCTTTCTGCTTTCATCAGGTTCATATGGGAGCCGCCGGTAAGCTTTAGCAGAGACAGCAAAAATACCAGCACGCCCATGCCGCCCAGCCAGTGGGTGAAGCTTCGCCACAGGAGGACACATTTGGGAAGATTCTCCACAGCTGGCAGAATGCTGGCTCCTGTGGTGGTAAAGCCGGACACTGTCTCAAAAAGCGCGTCAACCGGGTGGGAGATAGCGCCGGAAAAGAGAAAGGGCAGAGCCCCCATAATACTGAGCACAACCCAGCTTAAAGCAACCGTCACATAACCCTCTTTTACATAAAAATACTGACGCTTTGGCTTTTTAAAGGTAAGCAAAATGCCAAAAGCCAGACAGATCGCTCCAGCGGCGGCAAATGCCCACAGGGCAGATTCCTGGTATATCATTCCCGTGGCAACCGGAAGCAGCATAAATGCTGCCTCAATATTTAGGACCCAGCCGATTATGTAGAATATAATTCGATAGTTCATAATATTATCCTCATTTTTTCAGTATATCCTGAATGTCATCCAGTCCCTTTTGGGTAGTGACCACAATCACGGTATCCCCAACCTGAATGGTGTCATTACCTCTGGGAATGATAATCTTTCCCTTTCGGTTAATGCATCCCAAAAGCAGGTTGCTTTTCAGCTTTAAATCCTTTAAGGGAACATCCACCACAGGGGAGCTTGTGGTGATGGAAAATTCCAGGGCTTCGGCCTTGTTGTCAAGAATGTGGTACAGGGTCTCCACATTACTGCCAATGGAATTTTGCATGGCCCGGATATACCGGAGAATATAGTCCGCGGTAATGTATTTGGGATAGATCACGCTGCCAAGATCCAGCTGGTCCAGAATGTTGTCAAAGGACATGCGGTTTACCTTTGTGATCAGCTTTGCCTTGGAGTGGCCTCTGGCAAACAAAGACAGCATAATGTTCTCCTCATCCATATTGGTGAGAGCGGCAAAAGCCTCCGCGCCCTCTAAGTTTTCCTCCAAAAGCAGCTTTCTGCTGGTTCCGTCCCCG
>CATLIJ010000314.1 GCA_949948825.1 uncultured Clostridiaceae bacterium | reverse complement strand
GAAAAATTTCTCTCGGATACCCTCCTGCAGCGTCTTGTCAGCCAGAACCTTTTTGATATGCTCCTTTCGTACATAATAAGGCGGTGTTTTGCTTTCCGAATATCCTGCATAATTCTTCTTCATGGCCTCAATCAGCTTGGTGCAATATAACTGAATCAGTCCGGGAAAATAGTTTGTAGTTCCAAAAATCGTGGAGATCAGCACCTCTGTTTCACTGTCCTCCTTTGGAAAACGGAAGCCCAGGTAGGAAAGAGGAACCTCCAAAAGCTCTCTGGCCTCGGTTGACTTAAAAGGTTTTACAGTCAAGGAATCCAGATGGGTTAGTACGCCGTTGTTATCCAGGGCAGCTGTTTGCTTAAACCTCACAATATTGCGCAGTCCGGCCACAACGAATTTAAAGCGGCCTGATCCAATGGCCTGAATATCCTTCAGTGCATTAAAGGGTTGATAATCAATCGATTCACAGCTTTCAATAAAGCTGTCAGCCTCATCAATCATAAGCAGGAAATAGGGAATGGGTTCTCTGGTGTCCCGAAGGCGGTTTTTAATGTCCCGTGCAAGCTCATTCCAGTCCTCTGTAATGTTTTCTGTCTTTAAGATTCCCTCATCATACAAAGCTTTTGAGATGGCAAGAGCTGTCTTTTTGTAGTCTTTTCTCCAGGCGTTTACAATAACAGCCCGGTCTCCATTTTCATCCATGTCAATATTTTTTCTGGCCATGCGCAGCAAAGCGGTTTTTCCCAGCTGGCGTCCGCCGTAGACAATGTTGACTCCTGTGGGTGATTCTATTTTTTCAAGCTCCTTTTTTCTTCCCATAAAGATTTCCTGGGGCATTACATCAGCAGATTTATCAATATAAGGCTGGTAGGAGGCAAAAGGCATAATGACAGCCATAAGCATTCGGTTGACTGCTGTCTCCGTATAATGCTTTGCCAGATAAAATACGGTGATCCGGTCAATGACAGCAAATATTTTGCCGTTTAAGTCAGTTTTAGTCTTCCGCGCCAGGGTTCGCCGGTCAGCCAGAGTCAATGCATAATCCAGCAGCACAATGGTATTTTTAGCATTTCCGATTTCCCGGAAGGTGTCAATCAGACGGGAAGCATCTGATTTTCCAAAAATGCACACGACCCGGAAGCCATTCACCTCTGCCTCAGAGCCAAAGGCAGAAATGGGGTGTCTGTAATTATTTTTGCGGCCATTTTCCGGACGCTGAAGGGTAACAAGATAGCTTTTCATTTTGCCCTGAATGGCAGGGTCCTCCTTTACCAGATCTGGATGGAAGCCCAGGGCTGTCAGCAGGGAGCGAAGCATGGCATCCCCTACCCCGGACCCTCTCGGCCAGTTTTCCAGCAGTCTTCCGGCGCCCTTTGTATCCTTGTTGATCTGGTAGGGGGAAACCAGGGCTTTTAAGGTTGCCCCGGAATTGGCTGTCTTCCTGTAATTGATCTCATATTCATTTAAAAACTCGGCAAGATAATCCATGGGATGCAGGTCAGTCTCCAAATCCAGGTCATTGGTCAGAAGCCGGTTCAGCAAATCCTCGGCAGCAGCATAATTTTGCTGATGAATCCGGTCTTTGATTTGGGCTACTGCGTCGCGGGTCAGGTTCTCCTCCTGCCATCCCGGGTTTTCCTGTAAATAGATGTCTAAGTTCCGCTCTAATTCCACAGCCTGCGTCTGGGCAGCTTCCCGGATTCTCTGCTTAAAGGCTGTCAGTATTTTGGCAAAGAAACCATAATTTTTGGTTTCATTGGCCCATTGATACCAGGTGTCCATAATCTGGATCATGGTTTCCTTGCTGTTTTCCACTGTATTGTCAATCTGGCCATAGCTTTGGGCCAGCTCCAGATCCTCGATGAATTCGCTGCGCTTGTGGATCATATCCTTTTGGGGAAAGGCAGCTGCTTCCTCTATGGAAATGGACAGAAGCTCCTTATTGCTCAGAGGAATCTGTTGGGTCTTCAGATATTTCAGAATAAGCTCTGCAGAGCCATAATCATCCTTTCCGTTTATGATTTCATTTAGCCGGGTATCCCAATCCAGCTCCCGGGACTGGTAATGGTCCACAATGCGGTTCTCAATGGAAAAGGCAGGCAATTCCAGAACATCATCCAAAATCGGAAGAAAATCATCCTCCAGCAGGACTTTGTCATTTTTCAGGAAATTAATATAAAAATATTTATGGCTTCCCTCTTTGTAATCGCCCTCCAAACGGGCTTTCATTTCCTCCAAAGTTTCCATAAGGATTGCATTGCCGGCCCTGGCAGTCAGATCTTCTGATTTGGCTTCGGACAGCTTGTCCAGTGCATTTTTAATATCCGTTAAAAGAGGGGTCCGGATTTTTTTGTATTCCTGGAGAGCAGGATTGTCCTCGCAGGCTACTGTGGATTTCACCCAAAATACATAGTTGCACAGGACACGGACAATTTTATTTACCTTTTTGAACAGGTTCATTCTGAGGCTTCCCATTAAGTCGGACGTTTTTTTCACAAGCCTCATATTTTGTGCCGCCAGATCCCAGTAATTGTTTAATATCAGGTCAATTTTTGCAGAATCAATATTATCCTCGCAGATGGCAGTCTGGTCCTTAATATAATGCTGGGAAAGGAAATCCTCCAACAGCTCCATCATGGACCGGTCATCATGAATGACAATCTGCAGATATTCACTTAAATCGCTGCCAGAGCCAAGAAGCAGTTTTGCAGTTTCAATGAAACGCTTGTGGGAAGTATTTTCTTTCAGGACTCCGGCACTGTATTGGTCATAATAGCTTTTGGCCTCCCGCCGGTTCTCCTCCAGATGAATTTCCCAGGAAGCTTTCTCCTTCTCTCTGTAATCAGCATAACAGTCGATTCCTGTGTGGTGATTGGTCTTAAATTGCTGTAAGGTATATAAAATCTGATCTAAAACAGGTTCTCTCCGTAAAATACGGTTTCCGGAAAGCACGGTCTGTAGCTGGGGCAGGGAATAGTCATAG
>CATLIJ010000313.1 GCA_949948825.1 uncultured Clostridiaceae bacterium | reverse complement strand
TGCAGAAAGAAAACCAGCAGGAGACAGCTTTGCAGGAAGAAAGCCAGCAAGAAGCAGTATTGCCAGAAGAAAACCAGCAGGAGACAGCTTTGCCAAAGAAGGAAATTCTTTTCTATTTGAATGGTTCCCCTCTCCGTCTGCCTGATAAGGAGGACGGGCAGCCCTATTATCTGATGGATTTGATTGAGCATTCCGGCATTGATCTGAAGAATCCCAGGGGAGTGATCAAGCTGACTGTCAATGGAGCCCCCGGATTATTTCAGCAGGAGCTTCGGGAAAGGGACGTGGTGGAGATCCGGGAAGAGGAAAGATAAAAGCGTAATTGGAAAAAACTGGTTGCGTTTGGAAGGTAAGTAGAGTAGAATAAGAAAAACATCGAAATATACCGAACAGGGGGAAGAACCGTGAAATGTCCATTTTGTAATGCGTCAGATACCAAGGTAATTGATTCCAGACCCGTGGATGAACACTGTTCCATTCGTCGCCGCCGTCAGTGCGAGAAGTGTAAAAAAAGGTTCACCACCTATGAAAAGCTGGAGACAATTCCGCTTATGGTGATCAAAAAGGATCGTACCAGAGAAAGATATGAGCGTTCCAAGATTGAAGACGGGGTGATTCGTTCCTGTCATAAGCGTCCGGTATCCATTGAGCAGATTAATCTGATGATTGATGAGATTGAAAATCAGGTTTTTAACATAGAAGCCAAGGAGGTGGAGACCTCTGCCATCGGGGAGCTGGTGATGGAAAAGCTAAAGAACCTGGATGAGGTGGCTTATGTGCGTTTTGCTTCTGTGTACCGGGAATTTAAAGATGTGAATACTTTTATGGAGGAGCTGGGAAAGCTGTTGAAAAATAAATGATCTTAGAGCGGTTTTACCCAAAGGAATGGGTGGAAAGCACCTATGGGATTGATTGGGAATCATGGAGACGGAGGGGGATTGTTGGTGTGATCTTTGACATTGACAATACGCTGGTTCCCCATGATGCCCCAGCAGATGATCAGGCGAGGGCATTGTTTGAGCGGCTTCACAGGCTGGGGATGAATACCTGTCTTCTTTCCAACAACAAGGAACCCAGGGTGGCATCCTTTGGAAGGGAAGTAAATTCTCCCTATATTTTCAAGTCTGGCAAGCCGTCCGTAAAGAATTACAGAAAGGCCATGGAATGGATGGGAACCACTCCAAAGAATACGCTGTTTGTGGGAGATCAGCTTTTTACAGACGTGTATGGGGCCAATCGGGCGGGAATCTATGGGATTCTGGTAAAGCCAATCAACCCAAAAGAGGAGATCCAGATTGTGATAAAGCGATATCTGGAGGCTGTGGTTTTGTATTTTTACAGAAGAAAGCCGCCGGTTAAAAGACCCACTGAAAAAAATGGTTGAAAAAAACAGGCATTTATTATAGAATAGAAAAGATTAAGAGTGAGTATGCAAATACAAGGAGGAAGTTCGCATGATTTCGGCAGGTGATTTTAGAAATGGCATTACTCTGGAGATTGACGGGTCCGTATGTCAGATTATTGAGTTTCAGCATGTAAAACCAGGAAAGGGAGCTGCTTTTGTCAGAACCAAGATTAAGAACGTGATTACTGGTTCTGTGGTGGAGCGGACCTTCCGTCCCACAGAGAAGTTCCCCGCAGCGAGAATTGACCGTGTGGACATGCAGTACTTATATGCAGACGGGGATCTGTTTAATTTTATGAATATGGACAACTATGAGCAGATTGCCCTGACACAGGAAGTCATTGGAGATGCCCTGAAATTTGTGAAGGAAAATGAGACCGTGAAGGTATGTTCTTATAATGGCAAGGTGTTTTCTGTAGAGCCGCCGCTGTTTGTGGAGCTGGAGATTACCAACACAGAGCCGGGATTCAAGGGGGATACAGCTCAGGGCGCTACAAAGCCAGCTACAGTGGAGACTGGAGCTACGGTTTACGTGCCATTGTTTGTGGACAATGGGGATAAGATTAAGATTGATACCCGTACCGGAGAGTATTTATCCAGAGCATAAGGAATGCAAAAGCCAGACCATATCAATGTCTGGCTTTTCTGATAAAGAGGATTGTATGAACGAAAAATTGAAAGGGAGAAAGTCCGGCGTTTTGGTCGGAAGCAGGCAGAATATTGCCCTAATCGGATTTATGGGAGCTGGAAAAAGCTCTGTGTCTCGCTGCTTAAGAGATTTGCTGTCCATGGAGGAGGCAGACACAGATGCCATGGTGGTTAAGGCAGAGGGAATGGCCATTGCAGATATTTTTGCCAAATATGGAGAAGAATATTTCCGCCGCAGGGAAAGAGATGTGATTCGGGACCTGGAAAACCGCCAGGGAATCATCATTTCCTGCGGAGGCGGCGTGGTGATGAGAGAGGAAAACGTAATAAATCTGAAAAAATTCAGTCGGATTGTGCTCTTGACAGCTGCGCCGGAAACCATTCTTGAGCGGGTGAGGCATTCTGCGGAACGGCCTATTTTAAATGGCCATATGAATGTAGAATATATTGCAGAGCTGATGGAAAAGCGGCGCAAAAAATATGAGGAGGCCGCGGATTTGATTGTATCCACGGATAAAAAGAACGTGAGGCAGGTTTGTGAAGAAGTGATTGACAGGCTGAGCGAGACAGAATTATGACAAGAAGGAGAAGGAAAACAGGTGAAAAAAATTCTTGATTTGATTTCTGCCCGGATGGAGGAGGCCTTTGAGGCATGTGGTTATGAAAGGCGGTATGCCAAGGTGGTGCTTTCCAACCGGCCGGATTTGTGTGAATATCAGTGCAACGGCGCCATGGCAGCAGCCAAGGCTTACAAAAAAAAGCCCATTGATTTGGCAAATGAAGTGACTGCTTATCTAAAGGACGGGAAGGCAGAGGGAATCTTTTCCATGATTCAGGCTGTGATGCCTGGATTTATTAATCTTTGTCTGGACGGGGAATTTCTGGCAGAATACCTTAATACAATGCAGGGGCAGGAAAAACTGGGAGTGGAGGAGTGCGGAC
>CATLIJ010000312.1 GCA_949948825.1 uncultured Clostridiaceae bacterium | reverse complement strand
TCTCTTAAATAATCTGCCACGCTGCATTCGGTCATGGGGATCTTTCCAATGTTATGCTTCATCCAGTAGATGAATTTTGTCATGGCAATGCCATCCCGAATATGGGCCTTTTTCAGATTGTCAATCTCTGTCTGTGTCTTCTTCGCCTTTTTCATCACAGTTGGATTCATTTTATCAATCAATCGATTATTCTCCACCAGATAATTGACAATAGCATAATTGACCTTTCCCTTCTCCAGCAGTACCCGCTCATGGCATAAGTCCTGAACATAAGTATAAATATCCTGGTAAGGGGAAAGGGTAACACCCAACCCCTCCAGATAGGTTTTCACCTTCTTTGGCACAGCTTCCAGGCTGATGAACAGAAAAATCTCCTTTTCTGTCACTGCTGCATAAGAAAGGGCCACTGGATTGTGGGGAATATCATTTCCCCGAATATTAAACAGCCATGCAATATCATCCAGAGTGGTTAAAATATGAACCGTGGCATGCTCCTTTTTCATTTCCTGCCGAAGCCAGACAAGTTTTTCCCTGGCAGGCAGACCTGCATAGGAATCCTCCAAAATCCATACTGGCTCCCTGGGAAGCTCAGGACGGTCTTCCCAAAGAGATCCAATCAAAGCCTCTGTGCTGGCAAAGGAAATATTTTTATCCTCCAGACGCTTCTGAAGATCCTCGCACATCCGTGCATTCATCACCCTTCCGTCAAATCCAAGGATTCCTCCAAAGGGAAGATTCTGCTCCAGATATTCCTCCAAATCCGGCACCTCCGACTCCCCCATTTTCATGAGCTCCACGCCAGTTCCCTCAAGCTCTGCGGCTGCCTGTACAAAATACCGTCCATCTGTCCAAAGCTTTGCCTTATTTTTCTCAATCAATGCTGTACCCGCAGAACCAGTAAATCCGGTAATATATTCCCTGCAGGCAAAATGCGCACCCACATACTCAGACTCATGATAATCCGAGGTCGGCACCAGGTAAGCGTCGATTCTTCTTTCCCTCATCATCTTTTGCAGCTGTCGGATTCTCTTTGCAATCACATTCATCATCCCTGCTCCTTTTCTCTCATGGCATCCTCAATGGCTGCTGCAATTCCCTCACTGTATGTAGGATGGGCACGCATGGCCAGAGAAAGCTGCTTTGCAGTCAGTCCGTTGGCAATGGCAGTAGCCATCTCTCCAATCATATCCGTAGCCCGCGGACACACAATCTGCGCTCCCACAATGGTATTGGAATAAGCTTCAAAAATCATCCGGATGAACCCATCCCCCTTATGGGTAATAATCGATTTTCCATTGTCATTCATATTGTAAACGCCGCAGCGCACCTTCATGCCCAAAGTCGTGGCAGCCTGCTCAGTAATCCCCACAGTGGCAATCTCAGGAACCGTATAGATACAGCTGGGTACTATGGGCAAAGACACGTACATGCCGTTGGGTACTGCCTCCAGCTGAATACTGTGCGGTTTTCCTGCCAGCTTCTCCACCACATAGGTTCCCTGAGCCATAGATACATGAGCCAGCTGAGTTTTGGAAACCACATCTCCAATGGCATAAATATTCTCCTCACTGGTCATAAAGTCCCCGTCTACTTTCAGTCTGCCCTCCTCCATCTCCAGAGAAATATCCTCCCCAAAAAGATGGTCCATATACGGTCTCCGACCTATGGCAACAATCACCTGTGTAGAACGAATTCTGGACACTTCCTTTGTCTTTTCATTTGTCACCTGACAGATCAGACCATCCTCCTCCCCAATCTTCTCAATCCTGTCAATCACAGAATTACACAGAACCGTAATTCCTTTTTCTTCAAGCTGATTCTCCAACGCCAAAGCCACCTCAGTATCCATGGGACCAAGAAGGTGAGGTCCTTTTTCCACAATCGTTACATTGGAACACAATGCCTGAAAAATCGTGGCAAATTCTACCCCGATCACGCCTCCCCCCATGATGACCACCCGGTCATAATTCCAGTTTTGCGCAGCCAGAATCCGGTCACTGTTACTTACTCCCTGCAAGTCAATACCAGGAATATCCGGAATTACCGGACGGGCGCCTGTGGCAATTATAATATATTTTCCCTTCATATACTCTCTGCCCGCTTCCCCGGTCACCTCCACTGTATTCTGCCTGCGAATCGTTGCCGTTCCCTTTAAAAAATCAATATGATTTTCTTCAAACAGCTTCTCAATTCCACGCCGGTACTGGTGAACAGAACGCCTTTTATATTCCTGCATTTTTGTAAAATCAAAAGAAATAAAATCCGTAGACACTCCAAATGCATCACAATGCTGCATGGTAGCAAAAATATTAGAGGCATGCAAAAGGGCTTTTGTGGGAATACATCCCCTGTTTACACAAACGCCCCCCAGCTTCTCTTCATCCACCACAGCCACCTTCATGCCAAATCCTGCTGCCTTTAATGCAGCCGTATAACCTCCCGGACCGGCTCCGATTACTACCAGATCATAATTTTGTGCCATAATTCATTCCATCCTTCCCCGTTTTTGATAATATTTTATATCCAGCCATTGCCACGGTTTGCCACAGACAGACAACAGCTGCCGAAATATCCGCAGTCAGTCTCAATCTGCTCTGCAAACCCTGCCAACGGCAAGCTTTAAATTTTAAACAATCCAAGGCTCTCACAGGCCCTCCATACCCCATCCTCCCAGATCGGACTGGTCACATAGTCTGCTGCCTGCTTCAGCTTTTCCACACTGTTTCCCATAGCAATCCCAATGTTTGCCATCTGAATCATCTCATAATCATTCATGCTGTCCCCAAATGCTATGGTACAGGAAAGAGGCACTCCAAAATAACTGCACAGCTGCTTCATGCCCTCTGCCTTGGAAACCTGCTTTTCCACTACATCTGCCCCCTCCCGGCTGGAGAACATAGGCAGCTTCAGCTCTGGAAACGCCTCCTCCACCCGCCTCGCTCCAGGCTCCTTTCCAATGTAAGCCATGGTCCGCACCGGCATCTCCAAAAGCTTCCATGG
>CATLIJ010000311.1 GCA_949948825.1 uncultured Clostridiaceae bacterium | reverse complement strand
CCAAAAAAACCACATCAAACCAAATATACACCTCACACATCGTCAAGCGAAGGGAACCAAGGGCAATCTCATGAGGCAGCCCAATAGCCAGCAGCACATGGGAAGGGTCCAAAGAGCCAGAGGTACACGCTGAACCGCTGGAACCGCAGATTCCTTTGCTGTCCAGCATAATCAGCAAGGATTCTCCCTCAATGAACTGAAATGCAAAATTGGCATTGTTAGGAAGACGGTTGGTCCGGTCCCCGTTGATCCGGGTATAGGGAATCTCCTCCATAATCCGCTCCATCAGATAGTCCCTCAACTCCCGTTCATGGCTGGCCCGTTCCTCCATAGTGGCCATCGCCAGCTGAGCTGCCTTGCCAAAGCCTGCAATCCCTGCCACGTTTTCTGTGCCTGCCCGCCGCTTTCTCTCCTGGGCTCCCCCATGGATAAAGGAGCGAATCTTCACTCCGGTACGGATGTATAAAAATCCAACCCCCTTGGGTCCATTGATCTTATGTCCGCTGGCGCTCATCATATCAATAAAAAGGTCATTTACATCAATGGGAAGATGGCCATATGCCTGAACCGCGTCTGTGTGAAACAAAATACCATGTTCTCTGGCAATCCTTCCAATCTCACGGATGGGCTGAATGGTCCCAATCTCATTGTTGGCAAACATAATGGAAATCAGAATGGTCTCAGGCCGGATTGCCTTCTTAAGCTCCTCCAGCTTCACCATCCCATTCTCATCCACCTCCAAGTAAGTCACCTCAAATCCATGCTTTTCCAGATATTCGCAGGTATGCAGAACCGCATGATGCTCAATTCTGCTGGTAATGATGTGATTGCCCTTTTCCTTGTATGCGTCTGCTGTGGCCTTGATGGCCCAGTTATCTGCCTCTGTTCCGCAGCCGGTAAAATAAATCTCCCTTGCCTGTGCGCCGATGGAATCCCCGATGATCTGACGCGCCTCGCTGACTGCCTGCTTTGCCGGTCCGGAAAAATCATACACAGAAGAAGGATTGCCATAATACTCTGTAAAATAGGGAAGCATGGCCTCCACAACCTCTGGCTTTGTCCTGGTCGTCGCAGCATTATCCAGATAAATTATCTTTTTCATCTATTAAAATCCACCTTTCCGAATCATCATTCATACAGACTCTCCTGACGGTCCTTTCCGCCGGATCGTTCCACTCCTTATTATATCATTTAATTCATATCATTTCAATATGAAAATAGTTTTCCTGCTATTATCAGTATATCCGCCTTCTGGTTCAGATGTGCGGCATCACCCAGTTCATCCACATATAACTAAATGGCATCACAAGTACCATTGCAGGAAGCATGTCTGCAATAGGAAAATCCTGAATCTTTGCCATCCGCAGGCCTGTGGCAATCAAAAGAAATCCCCCGCATGCCTTAAAATCAGCAATCATGTCCGGTGTTGTCAGCGGTAAAATCAGCTTTGCCCCATAAAACAGAAGCATAAAAATCACCAGCTGAGGCACTGCTACCACAGACACCACTGCCCCCAGGCTGCAGGCAAACACCATAGCGGTAAACAAATCCAGAATTGCCTTTGACAGTAAAATCGTATTGTCTCCTGTCATCCCTGCGTCAAGGCATCCATAAATTCCTGTTCCTCCGGCACAAAACAGCACAATCGCTGTCACCAGCATGGACAGAGCCTCCTCCTTGGGCATCCCCTTCCCGCCATCCGGACTGCTGCCCATAAGCTTTGCAATCGGCTTCTGCATCCATGCTCCGCCCTTTTGAATCCACATCCCCAGATGAATTACAATTCCCAGGCAAGATCCCACTACAAGAGAGAGAATCACGGCCGGCATATTTTTTATCAGAATCGCCGAACCGATTCCCATACCCAAAGCACACACTCCAAAAACAAGATTCAGCTTTTCTGCAAATTCTCTTGACATCCGGTTTCCTGCCAGCATTCCCAGGATTCCCCCTGCCGCCACTGCTAATACATCTGCTATAACACCAATTGACATGTCTTTTGTTCCCCTTTTCTTTTTTCCTTCCTTCTACTATATACCAAATCCTCCACAAATAGCAAGCAATTTATCCATATATCCCCTGACTCTGTCAGATCCTGTTACAGTTCTATCCCCCATAATTCTCCATATACTGTAATAATTTCCCCATTTGGAGCCGCCATGTTATCCATATCTGAGCTTTCCCCCAAAAAACGCGCCTTTCTCACCGGAACCATTCTTCTGACCGGAACTGGATTTGCCTGCCGTGTCCTGGGGTTCTTCTACCGCATATTCTTATCCAGAACCATCGGCGCGGAAGGGCTTGGCATTTACAACATGATTCATCCTATCTTCGGCATCTGCTTTGCCTTATGCGCCGGCTCTGTCCAGACTGCCCTGTCTCAGCACATTGCATCCCACACAGCAAGAGGACGTTCCATTTTCCGAACTGGCACGGTTATCTCCATGACCATGTCCTTTGTCCTTGCCTTTTTCATCTGCCGCCATGCAGAATTTCTTGCCAATGTGATTTTAATGGAACCCCGCTGTACCCCTTATATACCAATTATGGGAATCTCTGTACCCTTTGCTGCCTTTCATGCCTGTATTAATGGCTACTACTATGGCACGCAGAAATCCCATGTGCCAGCCTTTTCCCAGATTGTGGAACAGATCATCCGCATGATTGTAGTCTTTTTCATTGCAGATTCCTGGATAAAATCCGGCCATACCATCACAGTTATGCTAGCTGCTTACGGACACCTGATCGGAGAGATTGCCTCTTCTGTCTTTACCCTTTTCTGCCTGTTATTTTTTCCTCCTCAGAGAAAAGATATCGCAGCTGGCTTCCTGGCCCCCGGCACTGCAGGCCCTTTGATGGCTCTTGCCCTTCCTCTTATGGGAAACCGGCTGGTGCTCAATCTTCTGTCCAGCGCGGAGGCCATCTGGATTCCCAGCCGCCTGCAGATGTCCGGATTAAACAATGATCAGGCCTTTGCTGTTTACGGCGTGCTGACCGGAATGGCCCTGCCGGCTGGTGTCAAGTAAGGGAATAAAGAATCATTTCACTGGCTTTCCCGTGAAATGATTCGCTAC
>CATLIJ010000310.1 GCA_949948825.1 uncultured Clostridiaceae bacterium | reverse complement strand
TGAGGGGATACAGATTGCCGGAGGAATGAAAGATGCCGGGTATCAGATTCTTGGGGTGGGAGAAATGGGAATCGGCAATACTACCACAGGAAGCGCTGTTGCCAGCGTAATGCTGGGAGTGGAGCCGGAAAAGGTGACTGGCAGAGGGGCTGGTTTGTCAGAGGAGGGGCTTAAGAAGAAGCTGCAGGTGATTCGGGAAGCCATTGCCCTTCATCATCCCAGCCGGGAGGAGCCGCTTTTGGTGCTGTCCTGTCTTGGCGGGTTTGATATTGCCGGCATGTGCGGCCTGATGCTGGGCGGGGCCATTTACCGGATTCCTGTGGTGTTAGACGGAATGATTTCCGTGGCAGCTGCATTGCTGGCACAGAAGCTATGCCCATTTGTGACGGATTATCTTCTGGCGTCCCATATTGGCCGGGAGCCTGCCTGCAGCCTGGGATTAGAAAAGCTTGGGCTGGAGCCGCTGATTCATGGAAGGCTGGCCCTGGGGGAAGGGACCGGGGCAGCGCTTTTGTTTCCCCTTCTTGACATGGCGGCAGCAGTGTACCAGCAAAACAGCACATTTGAGGAGATTCAGATTCAGGCATATGAGAAGTTTGATTAGGAAGAGGTTTGATTTAGGAGCAACCGTTTAGACAGCGGGCAAGAAGATGCCCCATGTGAACCGTTAGGATTAGGAAGGGCAGCAGAAAATGGTATATTTTATAGGGGCTGGTCCAGGGGACCCGGAGCTGATTACAGTGAAGGGAAAGCGTTTGATTGAGGAAGCGGATGTGATTGTGTATACAGGATCTCTGGTAAATCCGGCGCTGTTTTCAGAAATCAAAAAGGATGCGGCAGTTTATAACAGTGCTTCCATGACCCTTAAAGAGGTGATGGAGGTGATTGGTCAGGCAGTGAAGGATGGAAAGAAAGCAGTGCGGGTCCACACAGGAGACCCGTCTCTTTACGGGGCAGTCCGGGAACAGATGGAAGAGCTAAACCGGCTGGGGATTGATTATGAGGTAGTTCCTGGCGTCAGCTCTTTTTTGGCGGCGGCGGCGTCCCTGGGGCGGGAATATACCTTGCCCGGAGTGAGCCAGACCGTAATTCTGACCAGGATGGAGGGAAGGACGCCAGTGCCGGAAAAGGAACAGATTGAAGCTCTGGCTGCTCATCAGGCTACTATGGTCATTTTTTTAAGCGTGGGGCAGATTGAGGAATTGTGCAGCCGTCTGATGGAAGGGGGATATGGGGCTGGCACACCGGCCGCAGTGGTCTATAAGGCATCCTGGCCGGAGGAGAAGATTGTTCAGGGAACCCTGGGGGATCTGGCCAAAAGGGTGAAGAAGGCAGGAATCCGTAAGACAGCCCTGGTGACAGTTGGGGAATTTTTGGGAGATGCTTTTGCCCTTTCCCGGCTGTATGATGAGAATTTCAGCCATGAATACCGGGTTGGGAAATGTGAAGACTGAAATAGGAAAACAGCGTAAAATAGTGTAAAGCAGAGTGAGACAGTGTAACGCAATGCAAAGTAAAGTGAAATAATATAAAGCAAAGTGAAACAGAGTAAAGCAAAGAGGCAAAAAAAATGGCAGCAAAGAAGATTATGATTCAGGGAACCATGTCCAATTCCGGAAAGAGCTTTCTCACTGCAGCCTTGTGTAGGATTTTCCGGCAGGACGGATACCGGAGTGCGCCGTTTAAATCTCAGAATATGGCTCTCAATTCCTATATTACGGCAGATGGGCTGGAGATTGGCCGCGCACAGGCCATGCAGGCAGAGGCAGCTGGCATTGAGCCTGCGGTGGAGATGAATCCGATCCTTTTAAAGCCTACCAGTCAGATGGGAAGCCAGGTGATTGTAAATGGGGAGGTGGCTGGAAACTGGAAAGCCATGGACTATTACCGCCGGAAGCCGGAATTTATCCCTGTGATTCAGAAGGCATTTTCCAGGCTGGAGGAGCAGTATGAGGTGATTGTGCTGGAAGGGGCCGGCAGTCCGGCAGAGATTAATCTGCGGGACAATGATATTGTAAATATGGGAATGGCAGAGCTTGCGGACGCCCCTGTTTTGCTGGTGGGGGATATTGACCGGGGCGGTGTGTTTGCCTCTTTGTATGGAACGGTGATGCTGTTAAGGCCAGAGGAGCGGGTACGGATCAAAGGGCTGATAATCAATAAGTTCCGGGGAGATATAAAGATTCTGGAACCGGGACTTTTGATGCTGGAGGAGCTGTTAAACATCCCTGTGGTGGGAGTGATTCCCATGGAGGACCTGGATTTGGAGGATGAGGACAGTTTGTCTAAGCGCCTGGAGCAGGGAAGCTGTAATGGCAAAAGCCTGGATATTGCTGTCATCTGTCTTCCGCACATTTCCAATTTTACGGATTTTCATGTTTTGGAGCGGATACCAGAGGTTTGCCTGCGCTATGTAAAAAGGGCAAGGGAACTTGGAGATCCGGATTTGATCCTTCTTCCCGGAACAAAAAATACAATGGCAGATCTTATCTGGCTGCGGGAACAGGGCCTGGAGGAGGCTGTTCTTAGGCAGGTCAGGAAAAAGAGGACTGCCATTATTGGAATCTGCGGCGGATATCAGATGCTGGGAGAACGGCTTTTGGACCCGGAGGGAGTGGAGGGTCCGGCGGGAGGAACCCTTCGGGGCATGGGGCTTTTACCGGCAGAGACCATATTTTCCAGTCAGAAGACCCGCACTCAAATAAAAGGGAGCTTATGGGAAGAGAGCCAGATGTTTGCCGGATATTTGGGGAAAGCTGTGGCTGGATATGAGATTCACATGGGGGAGACCCGGATTTTAGATGAGAAGGAAGAGTCCTGCCACTGGGCAATCTGTCTGGAGGACGGGCGAAGGGATGGAATGGAGAGAAGGGACGGCCAGGTATTTGGCAGTTATCTTCACGGACTGTTTGATAACCAGGACCTGACCGAAGCGCTGCTTGGGAGACTGGCAAGGAAAAAAGGGCTGGAATACAGCCAAAGACAGCTCTGTTCTGCTGCTGTCTATAAGGAGCAGCAGTACGATAAGCTGGCGGATCTGGTGCGGCGGTCTTTGGATATGAAACGGATTTATGACATTTTGGAGGAAAGCAGTTCAGAGACGGAAA
>CATLIJ010000309.1 GCA_949948825.1 uncultured Clostridiaceae bacterium | reverse complement strand
GGATATTATGCTGTTTGACGAGCCCACCAGCGCCCTGGACCCGGAGATGGTGGGAGAGGTGTTGGAGGTTATGAAGCAGCTGGCCTCTGACGGAATGACCATGGTGGTAGTGACCCATGAGATGGGGTTTGCCAGAGAAGTGGCAGACCGGGTGATTTTCATGGATGAGGGAGTAATTGTGGAAGAGGGGACGCCGGAAGAGATTTTTGGAAATCCAAAAGAAGAAAGAACCATTGGATTTTTAAATAAAGTGCTTTGATGCGGGAAAAGCTTATGGATGGCTGGTTTTGATTGGTCTCCTAAGCTTTTTTGTTTGTCAATAACCGAAAAATTCCGGTTGTGGTTTTTTAGAAAAATGGTATAATAAAAACACCAAGCAAACTTCGAATGGAGGGGGTTTCATGAAAGGACGCATAAATAATAAGCTGGGTGAGATTCAGATTGGTTCAGAGGTGATTGCGCTTTATGCTGGAATGACCGCAGTGGAATGCTTTGGAATCGTGGGCATGGCCACAATCAGCATGAAGGATGGTCTGGTGAAGCTTCTGAAGCGGGAGAGCCTGACAAAGGGAATTAATGTTAAGGTGGAGAACAACCGGATCAGTCTGGATTTTCATGTGATTGTGGCATACGGGGTCAGTATCTGTGCGGTGGCGGACAATCTGATGGCCAATGTCCGTTATAAGGTGGAAGAATTTACAGGAATGGATGTGGACCAGATCAACATCTATGTAGAAGGTGTACGAGTGATAGATTAAGGAGGAGCTACCAGTGAGTATACGGGAAATCGACGCCTCGCTTATGAAACGGGCGTTCTTGGCAGGCGCCCAGGGATTAGAAGCAAAAAAGGAGTGGATTAACGAACTGAATGTATTTCCGGTGCCGGATGGAGATACGGGAACCAATATGACCATGACCATCATGGCAGCGGCAAAGGAGGTGGCTTCCCTTGAGAATCCTACCATGGAAAGTCTTGCCAGAGCCATTTCTTCTGGCTCTCTCCGGGGGGCCAGGGGAAATTCCGGTGTTATATTGTCCCAGCTGTTCCGGGGCTTTACAAAGGAGGTAAAGACCAGACAGACCATTACTGTGGAGGCTTTGTCCGCAGCCTTTGTCCGCGGCACAGAGACAGCCTATAAGGCAGTGATGAAGCCAAAGGAAGGCACCATTCTTACGGTGGCCAGAGGAATGGCAGACCGGGCAGTGGAGTTAGCGGATGAGACGGATGACATTCTGGAATTTGCCCGTCAGGTGATTGAACACGGAGATCTGGTTCTTGGCCAGACGCCGGATATGCTTCCTGTGTTAAAGCAGGCGGGGGTGGTGGATTCCGGCGGCCAGGGACTGATGCAGGTGATGAAGGGAGCCTTTGAGGGACTTTCCGGAAAGGAAGTGTCCTGGAATCCAGAGGCAGAAGGTCAGGCTTCTTCCAGGGATACAGGGATCTCCGGCACCCAGGAGGCCAAAGGCACAGGGGCTGTGGATGTATCAGAGCTGGACACTTCGGATATCCGGTTTGGTTATTGTACGGAGTTTATCATTCATCTGGAAAAAGCGTATGATGAGGATATAGAGAGAAGCTTTAAGGAATACCTGGAATCCATTGGGGATTCTTTGGTGGTTGTGTCGGATGATGAGATTGTAAAGGTTCATGTTCATACCAATGATCCGGGCCTTGCCATTCAGCGGGCTCTGACTTATGGATCTCTTTCCCGGATGAAGATTGACAATATGCGGGAAGAGCATCAGGAACGGCTGATTCAGAATGCGGAAAAGATGGCCAGAGAGCAGAAGGAAGCAGATGAGGCCAGAAGGGCAAAAGAAGAGGGGGAAAAGAAAGACCAGGGGCCGAGAAAGCCTTATGGTTTTATTGCTGTGTCTGTGGGAGAGGGAATGGGAGAGATCTTTCATGGCATTGGCGCAGATTACCTGATTGAAGGCGGTCAGACCATGAATCCCAGCACAGAGGATATGCTGAATGCCATTGACCAGGTAAATGCTGACCGGATTTTTATTTTGCCAAACAATAAAAACATTATTCTGGCTGCTGAGCAGGCCAAATCTCTGGTGGAGGACAAGGAGATTATGGTGGTTCCGTCCAAAACGGTTCCCCAGGGGATTACAGCGCTGATTAACTTTATTCCGGAAATGTCCCCTGAGGAAAATCTGGAAAATATGATTGAGGAGATGGGGCGGATCAAGACCGGACAGGTCACGTATGCAGTGCGCAGCACTCAGATAGACGGCATGGAGATTCACCAGGGGGATATTATGGGAATTGGTGATTCTGGTATGCTGGCAGTGGGAACCAGTGTGGAGAAGACAGCAGTGGAAACCCTGAAGGCCATGGTAGAGGAAGATTCCGAGCTGATCAGCATTTATTATGGAAGTGATGTAAAAAAGGCAGAGGCAGAAGCTGTATTTTCCCAAATCCGGAAGCTTTGTCCGGACTGCGAGGTGGAGCTTCATGACGGGGGCCAGCCGATCTATTATTATCTGATGTCTGTGGAGTGATGAGACTGTAATATAGATGAGGAGAGGATTATGAACCAGGAGCCTGTGACCAGCTTAAAAGGGATTGGGGAGAAGACCGGAGCGCTTTTTCAGCGTCTTGGAGTGGAGACTGTGGAGGATCTGCTCCATGATTATCCCAGGGCCTACGATGCCTATGAGCCGCCTGTACCCATTGGACAGGTGCAGGAGGGAAAGCTCTGCACAGTCTGCGGCCAGCTGTTAAAGACTGCGACTGTGCGCCATACTGGCAGCATGCAGGTGGTGCTGACTGTGGTGAAGGATTTGACGGGAAGCTTACAGCTGACCTGGTTTAATATGCCGTATCTTAAGGGAACCCTCCAGATGGGGAAAATACTGGTTTTCCGGGGACGGGTGGTGAAAAAGGGAAGCCGCATGTCCATGGAACAGCCGGAGATTTTTACTTGTGAGGATTATGAGAAGGTCAAAAATTCTCTTCAGCCAGTGTATGGACAGACAAAGGGCCTGGGCAACAAGGCCATAGCAAAGGCAGTTCGTCAGGCTTTGGAGCAGAGGACATCAGAGCGGGAATTTCTGCCAGAGGAGCTTCGCAGGAAATATCAGCTGGCAGAGTATAATTATGCCATGGAGC
>CATLIJ010000308.1 GCA_949948825.1 uncultured Clostridiaceae bacterium | reverse complement strand
TGGCCCGCCCTGCTCGATCTGTTTCTTAAACAACGGAATCACCGACCCATTGCTCCCTAACACATTTCCAAACCGGACCGCCACAAAATCTGTCTTTGACCTGCTGTTCATCATCTGAACCACCATCTCGCACATCCGCTTGGATGCTCCCATAATGTTGGTAGGATTTACCGCCTTATCTGTGGAAATCAGCACGAAACGCTTTGCCCCATACTTGTCCGCTGACTTTGCTGTCTTATATGTACCAAATACATTGTTCTTGATGGCCTCACAAGGACTGTCCTCCATCAGCGGCACATGCTTGTGAGCTGCCGCATGATACACAATCTCTGGCCGATATTTGTCAAACACGGACTCAATCCGGTGCGTGTTTCTTACTGAACCGATTAGCACCACCAAATCCAGCCCCGGAAACTTACCTTTAAGCTCCTGCTGCAGATCATAGGCACTATTTTCATACACATCAAACACAATCAGCTGCTTTGGCTGATGCCCTGCCACCTGGCGGCACAGCTCACTGCCAATGGAACCGCCTCCCCCGGTCACCAGCACTACCTTGCCGGAAACATACTCCATAATCTCGTCTAAGTTCACCTGAATCGGCTCCCGCCCCAAAAGGTCCTCAATCTCCACCTGGCGAAGCCCAGCCACACTGACCTCCCCGTTTAACAACTGATAGATTCCCGGCAGAATCTTCACCCCGCACCCAGTCTCCCGGCAAATCTCAATGATCTCTTTCCGCTGCTTTGCCGAGGCAGATGGCATGGCAATGTAAATCTCATCCACCCTGTATTTATCCACCAAACCTGGAATCGCCTCCCGCGTCCCGGCTATCGGCGTCCCGTTGAGATATTTTCCCACCTTATTCCGGTCATCATCTGCAAAACAGACTACCCTCCCTTTTGCAAACGGACTGGTGGTCATTTCCTTTAAAATTACTGCACCAGAACTTCCTGCCCCTGCAATGAGAATCCGCTTCCCCCCATTCTGACCAGAACGGGAAAGAGACATGGATGTAAAAATCCGATAAGACAGCCGGATAATTCCCTCACAGACACACAATGCAGAAAAAGACAGCACAAAATAGCTTCTGGGTACGGTTCGTTCCATCATAATCATCCCTGCAAGCTGAAACAAAGAGGCAAGCCCGCAGGCCCCGATCATGTGCTCCACCTCCCGAAGCCCAGCCACACTCCACATGGTTGCATACATGCGGAAAAGAAGAAACACTCCAATGGTAATTCCCACATAAAACGGCAGATAGTCAAAAACTGCTTTTGCATACCCTGGCGGAATTTTCTCTATATTCAAATCAAACCGAATAAACAGCCCCAAAAATGAGGCAAGACAAACTGCCCCCGCATCCAGCCCCATTAACACCATCATCCGAATCCGTCTGTCTTTTGGCAAATATTTTTCTAACCAATTTCTGTTTTTCATATAATCTGACCTTTTCCCAAAATAAGATCTTCTTTCTCTCTGTTGTCATACAATAGCTTCTGTTCCAAATCCTCTTTCAGCATAATGCCAAACACAATCCCCCTCTCCTCCCCCAAAAACCGGCGGCGGACCAGAGCATACCGTTTTTTAAACTGGTACCGCTCTACCTGCTCCCTGCAGGCCACAAGAGGCCCTGCCATCTGACAGATCTGCCCCTGATTATTCTTTCCCACATAAGAAAGACGCGCCACATGATCTCTCCCGGATATTTTCAGAAGAAAATCCACATCCTCTCTCATTAAAGGCAAAAAGGTGAAGTCTCCCCAAACCTCGCCTCTCCCGAACGCCGGTGCAGCCGGCGCCATGGCCAAAGCTGTTTTCCTATGGCAAAGCAAAGGCATTGTCTTTTTACAAACCAAAAACACACATCCAGGAAACATGGACTCCACATGAACCACACTTTGCTGCTGTCTCCGCCAGATTCGCTCCTGGCCAATCACAAAGCATTCCCCGTACATAGAATCCGGAACTGTCCTGCGAATCTCCTCTGCCATATCTTCTTCTCTTCCCGCCCATGTCTGAATCAAATACCACACCATAAGAATCCCCCTTTCTTCTTCCATCCCTTACCTTAATGCCATGATGCCAGGGCCAAAAAGTCTTTTGACCCCTGATACCTATGGGCTGCTCCCCATTTCATACATGACCTTTTAACCCTGGCATCATGGCATTTGCCCCGCAAGCTATAAATCCCCCTCCAGCACAATCCCCAGCAGCGCCTCCTTTTCCTCCCCATGAATTCCTACCCGCACCAGCACATACCGTTTTCCAAGCCTGCATTTCACAATCCGGTTTCCGCAAAGCTTCAAGGGTCCGGAAATGGGAACAATCTTTCCATTTTTATCCGTAATCACATGAGAAAGCCGAATCACATACTCCGAATCCATAATTTTTCTTAAAAATGCAGCTTCTTCTGTTTCAAGAGACAGGAAAAAAAGTTCCTCGTCAGCCAGCAGCTTTGCCATAGCCGGAAGCTTTTTCAGGCAAAAAAATAAAGCCTCTGGTTCCCTGGCAGTGATAAACACATACCCAGGAAAGGCCCGTTTTACATGAACAAAATTTTTCTGCTGCCGCCTCCACAGCTGTTCCTGACCAATTACAAAGCATTCCTCATATAGATTGGGAGAAACCAGCTTGTGAATCAGATTCACCAGCTTATCCTCCTCCCCTGTCCGCGTCTGCAGCACATACCACAACATAGCCTTCCTCCATCCAAAAGGGCAGGCTTCGCCATCTCCGGTCTTTTCAGACAAAATCCCCCGGATTTCTCTTACCGCCTTTCTGACCCCTTTCCGGAAAACGCAGCCTCAAGGCTCACGTTTATCCTTCCCGGTTTTGTAACAAATCAACTGACCAAGTGTAACAAAATCAAGAATTGTGTTACACTCACGGCTTGGTTAAAAAGTTCATAAACTCTGATTTTATAAGGATTTTGAAGAAGTTTTGCGAATCAGGCCAGTGAATGTATAAATATGCAAAGCACATCCAAAGTCTGTTTTTCAATCCTATCCAAGATGATAAATCAAAGAAATCGAAAAAGAATTTCTTAAGAAAATTCGCCCTGTTTTTCCAGAAAATCTTAACTCTTTCCTCTGAAAAAAACTTGCAATCTAAAAAAAAGAATGGTATCATAACAAGGTGCCAT
>CATLIJ010000307.1 GCA_949948825.1 uncultured Clostridiaceae bacterium | reverse complement strand
ATCTGGTGCTCTCCATTTTGAATATGAGCTACTTTCATGGGCTGGAGGGAGCCATGGCAGCGGGAAATGATTTGGCAATCGGGGATTTTGTCCTGGAGTTTGATTCTGTGTCAGGAGATTTTTCCCAGGAGCAGATTTGGGCGGTTTATGAGAAGGCCCTGGAGGGATTTGATATTGTAAGCGCTGTGCCTACTGGGGGAGGCAAACAGAGATTTTCCTCGAAAAGCTTTTATTTTTTGATGAACCGGTTTTCCAATGTGTCCTGCGGATTTTATACAGAAAGATTCCGCATTCTCACCAGAAGGGCCATTAACCGGATTGACAGCATGAATAAGACGGTGCCTTACCGGAAGATGGCTTATGCAAACTGTGGGCTGAAGACAGCGCTTTTAAAGTATCCGGTGCTGGAGGGAGAATCTGGAAGGCATGGGAGACAGGATAAGGAGGAAAGCAAATACCGCCGGAACCTGGCTGTGGATACCCTGATTTTATTTACAGATGTGGGATATCGTTTTTCTGTCACTGTGACCATTATGATGATGATGTTTGCAGCAGTGATGGCTTTTTATTGTGTCTGCATTTATCTTGCCAGCAGTCCGATTGAAGGGTGGACGACCATGGTGATGTTCTTGTCTCTGGCGTTTTTCGGATTGTTTGGAATTTTGACGATTGTGATTAAATATCTTCAGATTTTGGTCAATCTGGTTTTTAAAAGAAAGCAGTACAGCTTTGAGAGTGTGGAGAAATTAAACTGAAGAGTTTTAAGGGAAAAGTGGAAGAACAGGGATTTTAAGAGGATTTTAAGAGGATTCTAAGAGGATTCTAAGAGGATTTTAAGAGAATTCACAGAAAGAGGAGGAGGAAAAGGCGGATGAATCTGTTGGTAGGCAGCACTGGGTTTGTGGGCAGTAATTTGTATGAAAGCGGGGCATTTGAAAAGGGAGTTCATTCTTCGAATGTGGGGGAGGCTTTTGGGCTTTGTCCGGAGCTTTTGGTCTATGCAGGAGTCCGGGCGGAAAAGTATCTGGCAAATCAGGAGCCAAAGAGAGACCTGGAGCAGATTCTGCAGGCAGAGGAAAATATCCGGAAAATTGCTCCCAAAAGACTGGTTCTGATTTCTACCATTGATGTGTTTTCCAGCCCTAAACTGGTTGATGAGGACACGCCGGTAAGCAGGGAAGGGCTTCATGCGTATGGGGCGAACCGGTATGAGCTGGAGTGCTGGGCCAGAGAGTATGACCCGGATTGCCTGATTGTCCGTCTTCCTGGGCTATATGGGAAAAATATTAAGAAAAATTTTATTTATGATTTGATCCGGGTGATTCCTTCCATGCTTTCGGAAAGTAAGATGGAGCAGCTGAAGGAGCAGATGCCAAATCTGGAACAGTATTATGTAAGAAGGGAGAATGGCTTCTGGCAGTATCAAAGGCAGACCGAAAAACAGGAGGAGCTTTTACGGGAAATGTTTCGGCAGGCAGGCTTTACAGCCCTGAATTTTACAGACAGCAGGAGCCGGTTTCAGTTTTATCCTCTTTCCAGGCTGTGGCAGGATCTTTGTGTTGCCATGGAGAATCATTTAAAGCTGTGGCACCCGGCTACAGAGCCGGTTTTGGCTGGAGAGATCTATGAGGAGCTGATGGGGGAGAGATTTGTCAATGAACTGGGGGGACAGCCAGCAGATTATGATTACCGGACCCGCTATGATTCTCTGTATCAGGGAAAGGGAGGATATATCTGCACCAAATCGGAGATTCTACAAAGTATAAAGGAGTCAGTAAGAGCTTATAGATACTGAAGGGCAGAAGAGAGGAAGCAGTTTTGCAGACTGGCTGAGGATAAGCTTAAAAAGGGAAAACCAGACAGGAGGAGGATGGAAAATCCTTCTTTGCATGGTGGTTTTTTTCTGTTTTTGTGTGGGAGTGTGGAGAGAAGACCTGGGATATTATGTGAGATATCCTGTTATAGAATATGGGAGCACAGCGGAATTTGCCCCTTTATCTGCCTCTTCCGGGGAGATGGTATCCAGGGTCCAGCTTTCCTTTCCTGCCTCCGGGGAGCTTTTAAGCCGGGTGGAGATTGCTCTGCATGTGGAGGAGCTGCCAGCAGAGGGGCAGCTGAAAGTCTGGATTGAGGAGGAGAATGGACAGGAGCTGAAACGGACGGAGATTGATTTCCTGGAATTTGGAGCGGAGGACTTCCCGGGGGCTGGTGGGGAGGATTCACAGGAGACTGGCGCTGGAGAGGCGGATATCCTGGAAGCTGGCGGGGCGGATTCTCCGAAGGCTGGCGCTGGGGATATCCTGGAAGCTGATGGGACGGATTCTCCGAAGGCTGGTGAAGCGGTTTTTCACGGACTGAGTCTGGAGGTTTCAGGGTTAAAGGAGGGAGCGTCTTACCAGCTGCTGCTTCAGGGAACGGACGGGGAGGTTCTGTCCGGAACAGTGTCAGTGCAGCTTGGATTTACCAGCAGCCATGTGGGAGTTCCCTTTTTGATGGAAATGGGGATTTGGGGTATGGAGGCTTTGTTTTTTGCCTTTTTGCTCATGGCAGCTGTGTGGAAATGGGAGGACTGGCTTGGGGCATTCCGGGAGGGAATGGACCCGAAAGGGGTGGCCTGGGGAATTTATCTGGCAGTGTCTGCCTTGCTTTTTTATAATCCCATGAAGGAGGCCCGCACAAAAGTATTGGATTTTGGGAGAACTTTTGGGGCTGGGGTTAAAGGAAATTATGACTGTTCCAGAGTGATTCACAATTTTCATTTGTGGTTTCTGGTGTTTGGCGTGGTTCTGTGCAGCTATGTGTTTCTGATGAATAGAGTTCGGAAGAGGCAGTATTCCAGGGAGCAGAATCATGCCTGGAGCTATCTGGATGTTTGTCTGGCTGTGGACGGGGTGGTTTTGGCTCTCCGGGGAATCACTTATTTCAGGGATGGGGCAGGGGATGGCAGGATCTTTACCTATTCCTCCTGGCTGATTGGCATAATCATGGCAGCAGGCGGGGCCTATATTTTTCTGAATCTGGACCGAAAGATCAGGTGGAGCCGGTTTTTGCAGGCAGTGGTCAGTATGCTGGGGCTGGGGTATAGTGTGACCTTGTGTATTTCCAGAGGCTGGGAGTCGGGAAGGCTTTTAATCGGAGTGCAGGCA
>CATLIJ010000306.1 GCA_949948825.1 uncultured Clostridiaceae bacterium | reverse complement strand
CAGGAGAAGGCGGCCCGGTTTATCCCGGCAATGGAGGCGAACCGGTCATCCCTCTTCCAAACCCAGGAGAAGGCGGTCCGGTCTATCCCGGCAATGGAGGCGAACCGGTCATCCCTCTGCCCAATCCAGGAGAAGGCGGCCCGGTTTATCCTGGTAATGGAGGCGAGCCGGTCATCCCTCTTCCCAATCCAGGGGAGGGCGGTCCGGTCTATCCCGGCAATTCTTCAGGAAGCTGTAATATTACATGGATGCCCTCCTTCCCAACAGGTCCTCTTTGTCCTTCCGGCTCCTTACAGTATTTTGGCCAGGTCCGTTTTTTAAATGCTTCCACCAATACATTTGCTGTCAGCATTACCATTGACAGCACAGTTTATGCCGCCAATTCTGGTTTTGGCTCCATCACAAGCTATGACTGGATTTCCGACGGCTTCCATACCGTCACGGTCCGCCGCGCCAATGGAATGCGCAATATTTTGCTGCAGCAGAATTTCCCGTTTGTGTCCAGCCAGAAGGTGACTATGGTTCTAACGGATTCTGCCTCCGGAGGTTTGGAGATGGTTCGTGTGGTGGACACTGGCTGTACAAATCTGCCGGCAGGTTCTGGCTGCTACCGCTTTGCCAACATGTCGTACAGCGGCTCCTCCTTTGACCTTTTGCTGACCGGAGGAGAGACCGTATTCCGCAATGTGGGCTTCCAGAGCGTTACCTCCCACAAACAGGCAGTGGCTGGCTCCTATCAGTTCTATCTGGCCAACTCCAACACCTATGCCTTTATCCGGGAGCTTCCCATTATTGTCATCGGCGCTGTTGCCACTGGCTCAGGCATACGGGAGCCTCTTATGTCCTTCCCGGTGAATATCATTGCCGGCAGAAACTACACCTCCTATGTGATTGGAAACACCTGGTCTGGCAATGGAATCCGCGTGCTGACTGTGGAGGACTGATTTGCCTTTCTCACTCACAGGTTCTCCAGGCCATGAAAACTGTCCCGCAGGATATCACAGGAAGCAGTCATCTGATTTTGTTCCTCCTGGGACAGCTTTAAGGTCAGCACCCGCTGAACCCCATCCTGATTAATAATACAGGGAACACCGGTAAACACGCCATTCTGGCCATATTCACCCCGAAGCATGGCTGACACCGTCAGCACACTGCTCTCATCCCCCAGAATTGCCTTTGTGATACGGGTCATTGCCATTCCAATTCCATAATAAGTGGCCTGCTTCGCCTCAATGATTTTGTAGGCAGCGCCTCTCACTTCTTCGGAAATCCGGGTCAGCTCTTCCATCTGAACCGGATTTTCCGTCTCCTCCACAATTTCCCGAATCGGGCGGGTGGCAATCATTGCCTGACTCCAGGGAACAAACTCACTGTCTCCATGCTCCCCCATTACATAAGCATGAATATTTCTTGGATCTACATGAAGGTGATTCCCCAAAAGATACCGCAGACGCGCTGTATCTAACGCTGTGCCAGTGCCAAGAACCCTCTTGGGATTAAAGCCGGACAGCTCATACGTGATCCTTGTCATAATATCCACCGGGTTGGTGGCCACCAGAAATATTCCGTTAAATCCAGACTCTGTTACTGGTCCGATAATGGAGCGAAACACCTCTTTGTTTCTCTTTAACAGATTCAGCCGGGATTCTCCCTCCTTTTGGGCCACCCCTGCGCAAATCACCACAATATCCGCCTCCCGGCAATCCTCATAACCTCCTGCATAGATTTTCATGTGGGAAGAGGAAAAGGCAAGCCCATGGTTCAAGTCCATTGCCTCTCCTTCTGCCCGCTTCCGGTTAATATCCACCAGCACCAGTTCATCACACACATTCTGGTTTAAAAGGCAGTAGGCATAGCTCATCCCCACCATTCCGGTTCCAATTAATGCAATTTTTCTGGTATCTGTTCTCATAGTAAGCCTCCTGTTCTTCCTGCTTTCCGCAATCATAACCTTATCCATTCCCCTCAATGCTCTTACTATCTCCGAAAGCAGCCAAAACATACAAAATCTTATCCCCACTCTGTATCATGCTGAAAAATATTTCAATCATAACTATCTTCCGTCCCATACCTTAATTCTCGGTTCCTCTCTCTGCTCCTCCTCATTGAGAATCTTCCAGGTTTTCACAGAATAGGTTCTTTCCTCTAAATCCGTATCCAGCTCCACGAAAAGGACCTGCCCCTCCTTCACCGGAATCTCTGCTGACACACAGTCCGAATCCACCTGATATCTGGATTCCAGCTCCTTTGTCACCTGCCGCTTCCACTCCTCTGAATCCAGGGTATGGTCCGCCTCCTGAAAAATCCGGTCTACCTGAGCCACAAACTCCTCTCCCAGGCCATCGGATTTATAATACTGCTTTACAGCCTCCCCAGTATTTTCCGCCATTTCCTCCTCCCCTCTGGCCTCATCACAGGCCAGCATTCCAAATATTCCCATAATCATTACAGCAAAAATCAACAGCAGACATCCGCTTCCCACACTTAACCTTCTTCTCATCTTTTAATTTTCCTTTCTTTAAGCTCTGATCTCTCTTATATAGATACTTTTTCACTTGCAATTCAAATAAAATCTGTCCCTTTTTTATCGTCACAACCCCAGTCATCATCCCCTGCTCATCTTTTGAGATATCCACAGCTGCCTGCCATTCCTCTCCCACAGTCCCCCTGTATACCACCCGCTCCTTTTCCCTCCTCTCTGCCTCCTCAAACCCCAAATGCTCCACAAGCCCTCTGTTTCCCCTGATCTTCCAGACCTCTGCCACACTCTCTGCCAAAATCACCGCCTGATTCAGCTCCCTGCTCCGGCGGCTGATCTGATCTGAAATCCCGAACACCAGTACGCACTGGGAAAGGCAGAGAATAAAAAAGCAGATTGCTGCCATCATTTCCATCCAATTCCCATCTCCAGCCTTTTCTCTCATTTTTCCTCACTCCTTATGGACAAAAACAACTGGTCTTTTCCCCCTTTGCCCATCTCCACCGTCAAAAGCCCCTCCTCCAAATGGAACCAAAGTCCATCACACTCCACGATAAAAAGTCCGTCCTCTAATCCCATACAGCTGTCTTCTGATGCAAACCATTCCCGAACCCCTCCTTCATAACAATAAATCCGGCACAAATACCTTTCGCCCTGAGGCTCTCCTTCCTTTTTCTGAGGCCCGCCCTCCAATTC
>CATLIJ010000305.1 GCA_949948825.1 uncultured Clostridiaceae bacterium | reverse complement strand
CAGTGACAGACCCTGGAGCCGTGACCGGGCTCAGGCCATCCGTGATACATTTGCAGAAATTGTTCGTCAGGCAAAGCTGCGGGATGTGGATTTCCTTTTTATTGCCGGCGACCTGTTCCACCGTCAACCTTTGCTGCGGGATTTAAAAGAAGTGAATTATCTCTTTTCCACCATCCCTGGGGTGCGTGTGGTCATTATTGCTGGCAATCACGACCGAATCCGCCCCAACAGCGCCCTCCACAGCTTTACCTGGTGTTCCAATGTTACCTTTATAATGGAAGAAAACCCATCTGTCTATATATTTGAAAAGCAAAATGTGGACATTGTATCCTTTTCCTACCACACTGCCGAGATTACGGAACCCCTTTTAAAGGACATTCATCCTCCTGAAACACCGCGGATTCATCTGCTCCTTGTCCATGGGGGAGACAGCTCCCATCTGCCTTTGGATAAAAAAGCCATTGCCAGCGCTGGTTTTTCCTATGGAGCTTTAGGACATATTCACAAGCCAGAGCTTGCACCGGATTTTTCCTATGCCTATCCCGGCTCTCCAGAGCCTTTGGACAAGACCGAAACCGGGCGCCATGGGGTTGTGTTTGGAGAGATCAACCCTGCCACCCGCAAAGTTACCCGGCTGGAATACCTGCCTTTGTCCCAGGCCCAATATGTACCTCTTATCATTCATGTGACCACAGCTACCACCAATGGAGAGCTTTGTGTCCGTATCACAGATGAGGCTGCCAAACGGGGCTATGAGCATATTTACCGCTTCCGAATCCGGGGCCGGCGAGATCCTGACATTACGTTTGATTTAAGCTCATTGGAAAAAAAGCTGCAGATTATTGAAATCATAGACGAATCAGAGCCGCAATATGATTTCAGCCGGCTGTTTGCCCAGCATCCAAGTGACATGATCGGTTTTTATATCCGCACTCTCCAGAAGGAGGAAATGAGCACTGTGGAAAAGAAAGCTTTGTATTATGGCATTGATGCCCTGCTCAGCACAACGGACGAGAGAAAATAGTTAGGAGGATTCAACAGGATGAAATTACTGGATTTACACATTGACGGATTCGGTAAATTCCATGACCAGGATCTGGTCTTTTCGGATGGCCTGAATATTATACATGGAAAAAACGAAGCCGGCAAATCCACCATCCACACTTTTATCCGCTGTATGCTGTTTGGTCTGGAACGGGCCAGAGGACGGGCCTCCAAAAATGACACCTGGTCCCACTATGAGCCATGGGACAACAAGTCTGCCTATGGAGGCTGGCTGCGGCTGGAACAGGACGGAACCATTTACCGGATTGAGCGCAATTTCCGCAAAGATAAAAAATCCCTGGCCATTGTCAATGAAACCCTGGGAAAACCGGCAGAGCCCACAAAAGTATTTATGGATCAGCTCCTGTGCGGGTTAAGTGAAACTTCCTATGTTAATACCATCAGCATCGGCCAGCTCAAAAGCGCCACAGACGGCGGCATGGTTGCCGAGCTGCGGAATTATATTGCCAACATGAACACCACTGGCAATATGTCTTTAAACATTACCCGCGCCACCTCCCATCTGCGAAGCAAGCGCAAGGAATTTGACCGGATGCTGGACCCGGACGCCGCCCGGAATTATACTGCGCTGCTGGGGGATATCCGAAGCATGGAGCGGGAGATTGCCGCGCCGGAATATGAGAATCAGCTTCAGTCCTATCAGAATATGCGCTCTCAGGTTCAGGACCAGATATCCAGACAGCAGATGGAGCGGGAAACTCTTCTTCAGAAAATTGCTTCCGGACGTCAGTCTCTGGCTGGCGCTCAGTTTAGTGACGAGAACTCTGTAACTTCCTACCGGGATGAGACAGCTAAAATATATGAATCCTATCAGTCAGCAAAAACTGCCTGTGAGAAAAAATCCTCTGCTCTTCTGGCAGGACTTGCTTTTTTTCTTATGATACTTACAGCTGTCTTTGCCACTGTCATTGGCATACAGGAACATATGCGGCAACAGTCTCTCACAGGACTTTCAGGAAAGGCTGCTCCCTTATTCAGTCTCCATGACCCGGCCCTGCTTTTAGTGGCAGGTCTGGCAGTCTTGTGCCTGCTGTTTGCCATTACCGGAATTGCAATCTTGCTTTCCCGCAAACGCCACCGGCGGGATCTTTCTTATGCCAGCAAGCTGCTTCAGGAAGTATTTTCCCGCCATTTAGGCGACTCCTCCATCTCCGGAGAAGCTATGGATGCCTTTCTGGCCCGGATGGAAGAATATCTCCGCTTAAGCCAGACCCTGGTGCGCTCAGAAGCTGCCTTGCAGGAATATTCTGACCAGATTGCTTCTTTAAAGGATCGGGCAGCCTCCTGTGATGAAATTATCTCCCGCCAGCAGCGGACTCAGTGGGAACTGGAAAAGAAGCTGGACCACCTGTCTCAATGCAAGGATCAGGTGGAGGCTTTAAAACAGGTTCTTGAGGAAAATGACCGGATACGGGAGGAGATTGCTGCCATTGACCTTGCCCTTGACACTTTGACCGAGCTTTCCTCCACCATTCGGGATTCCTTTGGTCTGTATCTGAACAAGGCGGCCTCGGATATGATTTTCAATATTACCGGAGGCGCTTATGACAGCATGAGTGTAGATGAAAATCTGAATCTGTTTATGAACACGCGCACAAAGCTGGTGCCTGTAACCCAGGTCAGCAGCGGAACCCTGGACCAGGTTTATCTGGCGCTCCGTCTGGCTGCCGCACAGCTGATTCAGACCGGCTATGACCAGATGCCTCTGATTTTTGACGACAGCTTTGTCCAATATGATGAGGAACGGCTAAAAACCACGTTAAAATGGCTGTCACAGACTTATGAACATCAAATTCTTCTCTTTACCTGTCATCAGCGGGAGGCACAGATGATGACAGCCAGCCAGTTAGCGTTTCATTTGATTAAAATTTAGAGTATTTTACGTTACAGTTCACGGGACGGGGAATCTGGCATGAATTTGGGCGTCAAGCTCGCTTGAAAGCCCAAATTTATGCCAGATTCCACATCAGGCGAATGCCTGATGCTTCTTGTCCGTCGAAGACATGCCATTTTCCGCTGTAGTACATCTGGTATCCCGACGCTTTCAGCTCTTCTGAAAACATCTTCACTCCGTCATAAGGCCCGTGGGACAGAGCGCCTGCTAAGTCCACGTTGTTCCACACCCCA
>CATLIJ010000304.1 GCA_949948825.1 uncultured Clostridiaceae bacterium | reverse complement strand
AATGCCTTATTTGTATGACAGGGGAGAGTTTTTACATACCTTGATTCTTTCGCCGCCCCGCAGCGGCAAAACCACGCTTTTGCGGGATATGATCCGGCAGGTGTCGGACGGAACAGGTCCGGAACCGGGGATGACAGTGGGAGTGGTGGACGAGCGGTCGGAAATCGGAGCCTGTTATCAGGGGGAGCCGCAAAATGAACTGGGAATGCGGACCGACATCCTGGATTGCTGTCCCAAGGCTTTGGGGATGATGATGCTGATTCGCACCATGTCTCCCCAGGTCATTGCAGTGGATGAGATTGGAAGTCAGGAGGATTTGGCAGCCATGGAGTATGCTATGAACTGCGGATGCAAGCTGATTGCAACGGTTCACGGAACCTCTATGGAGGACATTCGGTTAAAGCCGGTTCTTGGAAGGCTTTTGCAGGAACAGTGGTTTGAGCGGTATGTGGTGCTGGAAGGAAAAAAAAGGCCGGGACATGTGGCGCAGATTTGTGATTCCAGAGGAAAAGCATTGTACCAGTCAGGGAGGGAAGGCTTGTGACTATTGTTTTTTTTCTCAAGGCAGCAGGATGTGTGATGGTCATTGCCGGAGCTTCTGGTTATGGCTTTTGGCTGGCAGGACGGTATGGGGAGCGGCTTTTAGCCCTGGAACAGCTTCGTCAGATGATCTTTTTATTAAAAGGGCAGATTCTTTATGCAAATGCACCTCTTCCGGAGGCATTTGAGACTGTGGGACAACGAACCGAAGGAGTGCTGCCAGAGTTGTTTTTAAAGACAGCAGAGCGGATGGAAAAGCAGCAGGGGGAGCCGTTTTGCCAGATCTGGAGAGAAGAGGTGGAGGGGCTTATGGGAGCAGATTTTCTCACAAAGGCAGACCGGCAGTCTCTGGCTGGCCTTGGAGAGCATCTGGGATTTATGGACAGAGAGATGCAGGAGAGAAATCTGCTTCTTTATCTGGAACAGCTGGATTTAACCATAGGCGAATTGCGTGGGCATAAGCAGGAACGGTGCCGGCTGTATCATGCCCTGGGGGTGATGGGAGGGCTGTTTCTTTCGGTTTTGCTGTTGTAAACGCAAAACCATTCCTTATATTGTGAGGAGGAGTATATGGGCGTCAACTTGATTTTTAAAATTGCGGCAGTGGGAATCCTGGTGTCTGTGATCTGTCAGGTCCTAAAGCACAGCGGGCGGGAGGAGCAGGCATTTCTGACCAGTTTGGCCGGACTGATTCTGGTGCTGTTTTGGATGGTGCCATATATTTATGAGCTGTTTGACACAATTAAAAGCCTGTTTGCATTGTAATGGATTTTTCCGGGGAGCTTGTGCCATGACAATTATTACCATCAGCATAGTAGGGATTACAGCGGTTATGCTGGCCGTGCAGATGAAAGGGGTAAAAGGAGAATATGGCATATATCTGGCTGCTGCAGCAGGGTGCTTTATTTTCTTTTATGGAATAAGAAAGCTGGAGGTGATTCTGGATGCCATGAGGCGCATTCAGGATATGGTTCGGATAAACCAGGTTTATCTGTCCACTCTTTTGAAAATGACGGGGATTACTTATATTGCAGAGTTTTCTGCCGGAATCTGCAAGGATGCAGGCTATGGGGCCATTGGAAACCAGATTGAGATTTTTGGAAAGCTGACCATTCTGGCAGTCAGCATGCCGATTGTTCTGGCTCTTTTGGAGACTGTGCAGGGATTCTTGCAATGAAATACATCGCGGTAGCCGCCAAATATCCATGCAGGCACGGCTGCCTGACTCATTGCCCGCGGAAATAAAAGAGCCAGTGATACAGCAGTTTTCCTTGAAAATCCATGTGATTTAGACAGGGGGATGGAGAGAGCAGCAAAAGGAGGGATTTGCCATGTCAGGGGCAGTTAAGGTTAAAATTGTGATGGCGGCGATGCTCCTTGTGGCTGTAGGCTTCAGAAATTTTGGCATCATAAAAGCAGAGGCATCGGAAGTGGAGGGCATGGCAGGATGGGCGCAGGATGCTTATGGGGAGGAGTGGAGTGAGATTGACCATTTTCTTCAGATGGAGGCAGGACAACAGGAGCCGGTTTCCTTTACAGGTTTGGTGAAGCTTCTGATGGAGGGAAATGGGAGAGAGGCAGGGAGAATGATTCTTACAGGGATTCAAAGATCCCTGTTTCAGGAGATTGCTCATGGGGGACGTCTGGCGGGGGAGCTTCTGGCGCTGGGAATCCTGGGGGCGGTTTTTGCTGATTTTTCCAATATTTTTACAGGGAGCAAGGTGTCAGAAACCGCGTTTTTTATGACCTATCTGCTGGTGTTTACTCTGCTGGCGTCAGCTTTTACAGACAGCATGGAGATTACCCGAAGGGTGCTGATGCGGCAGATTGAGTTTATGAGAGTGCTTTTGCCCTGCTATTTTCCGGTGGCTGCCTGGGCAGGAGGAAGTGTCTCCTCAGCTGCCTGGATGGAATTTCTGCTGTTTTTGATTGCAATGGCAGAGTGGCTGTACCTGAATCTTTTGCTGCCTTTGGCAAAGGCTTATATTCTGCTTGTGATGGCAGGAAATCTGGCCAGAGAGGACATGCTCTCCAGACTGACTGGAATCTTAAAGTCAGTGATTACCTGGGGGAACCGCTGGCTGACAGGGCTTGTGCTGGGATTTCATCTGGTACAGGGCATGGTGCTTCCCCATGCAGATTCCGTGAAAATGGCAGGAATGCAAAAGCTTTTGCAGGCAATCCCCGGAGTGGGAGACGGGGCGGGGGCTGTGGCTAAAATGGTGGCAGGCACAGGGGTTCTGGTGAAAAATACCATGGGGGCTGCTGCAGTGGCAGTGCTGGTGGCAGTCAGTCTGGCGCCTCTTTTGAAGCTGGCTGTGCTGCTGTTTCTCTATCAGGCAGTGGCAGGGATTCTTCAGCCAATTGGGGACAAAAGGCTGACTGCATGTATGGGAAGCGTGGCAGATGGACAGAAAATGCTTTTGGGGCTGGCAGCCTCCGGACTTTTGCTGTTTGTGATCACCATTGCTCTTGTGTGCGTGGGAACCAATGGGGCATATCAGGGAATGTAAAAAATGGATTATGGTTCGCGGGGGTGGCTTGTGGAGCTTTTGTATGGATGGGTCAGGAATATAACGGGATATTTTCTGTTTCTGGCAGTGTTGGACAATCTGATTCCAGAGAGAAAATATGAGAAATATATCCGGCTGTTTGCGGGAATGGTTG
>CATLIJ010000303.1 GCA_949948825.1 uncultured Clostridiaceae bacterium | reverse complement strand
AATCAAAGAGATCTGTGTTTTTCTTCCATCCATCGGAAACGCCTTCATAGGCAGACATGGAGACTCCCAGCTCTGCCTGCTTTAACTGTCCCTCTTTGGAACCAAACCATTCTACCAGCTGCCATGCAGCCTCAGGGCTTTTGGTATTGGCACTTACCGCCCAGCCAAGTCCATTGTAAATGGAAACCCGTCTGCCGGTTTCGGCGTCTTTGGGAAGCAATGCAACATCACAATTGGCTGTGACATATTCATTTTCCTTAATGGGAGCAATCATCCAGGAGCCAAAAGGCAGCATGGCGATTTTTCCGGAATAGAACAGCACATCATTGCCAGTCTCAGACATAGTGGCAGCAGAGGGCATGGTGTTTTTGATCAGTTTGTCCAGATATTCCATAGCTTTTAAGGTGGCTGGGTCATCAAAGCCTGAGCGGGTCTTGTCATCTGAGATGACTTTTCCTCCCATGGAATAAACCATGTTCATCCAGCCGTCCTGGTTGTTGGTGGGGTTCATGGCAGTTCCGTACTGGCTGCCGTCTTCTTTTGTTAATTTTAAGGCAGCGTCATAATAATCATCCCAGGTCCAGCTTTCATCTGGATAAGGGATGCCTGCCTCATCAAACATGGTTTTATTATACCAGAGAGCAATGGTGTCCACATCTTTGGGGATGGCATAGGTTTTTCCCTCGTGCTGATACAAGGTTTTAATGTCCTCAGGGAACTGGCTCATATCAAGCTTTTCGCTGGAAGCAATCCGGTCCGTGAGATCCATCAGGATTCCATTGGACATATATCGGTAAGCTTCATTGGAGTGCATCCAGAACACGTCAGGCAGCTCGCCTCCTGTGGCGCCGGCCTCCAGCAAGGCCCAGTATTGGTCCCATGTAATTACCTGAATCTGTGCTTTGTTTCCCGTGGCAGCTGTATAGTCTGCAAGAATGGCGTCCAGGCCAGCCTTTTGTCCGTTATCCCAAATGGCCACGGTAAGGGTGCTTTTGTCAGAGCTGCCGGAGCTGTTGGAGGTATTGGGATTTGCTTGGGAATCTTGGGAAATGTCCGCATTTCCAGATCCAGCGGAGCATGCGGACATGGACAGAATCAATGTGGTCAATGCTGCTCCTGCCACTGCTTTTTTTATTGTCTTTTTCATTGTAAATCCTCCCTTTTTGTTTTTTGTTATGAGTCTATTATAGATTTCAATGAGGGAAAAGAACAGAAACAAATGTAATTCGTATTAATGAAAATGTTATGTAAGTAAAGCAGTATGATTTAAAACATTATGTAATTGCTTGATTTTATGCGGTTTGTTTTGAATTTGGATTGAATTTTAGAGTATGTATGTTATACTAAGGAAAGAAGAGAAGATGCCCCCGTGAACAGTAACGAATGGATTTAAAATCAGGTCAGGAGGTGGAAGTGTGGAGAGGGCCCGTGTGGTGACGCCGGGAAACCGGCTGGTTGAAGATTTGTATTTTTGCGGAAGCGGAAGATCCATCTGCATGTCCGGACACAGCTTTGGGCCGGATGTAAGACAGAATTATCTGATTCATTATGTGATATCCGGAAAAGGGATATTTGAGACCGATTCTTCCCGGTTTCCGGTCAGTCAGGGGCAATGTTTTCTGATTGAACCCGGGATTTCCACTTTTTACCAGGCGGATCGAAAAGAGCCGTGGACTTATCTGTGGATGAGCTTTAACGGAACTCTTGCAAAAGCTATTATCCGGGATTTGGGAATCCGGCGGGAGTGTCCGGTTTTCTCCTGTACTGGCGGGAAGCAGCTGGAAAAAATGGTAGACCAACTGTTTACAGCCTCTGGCCCAGGAATATCTCTGTACCAGCACTCCCAGGTGGCAGCATTTCTGCATATTCTGGCTGATTCTTTGGAAACTGGACAGGGGGCCGGGGATTTTGGCAGCCGCGCCAATTATTATATTGACAGGGCATTGGCATTTATTCAGGCCAATTACTCCAATCAGCTGAAGGTGTCAGACATCGCAGAATATTTGGGCATCAGCAGAAATTACCTTTTTTCCTTATTTCAGAAGCATTTGGGGCAGTCCCCCCAGGATTATCTTTCCAGCTTCCGCCTTGGCTGGGCCAGAGAGCTTCTGACTACTGCCACTTATTCTGTGGGTGAGATTGCATTGCTGTGCGGTTATAAGAATGCAGGGGTATTTGGCAGTGCGTTTAAGAAAAAATATCTCATATCCCCGTCCTTGTATCAAAAATATAATCTGGAGCATCCGGGAGTCAATCCTACGGAGTTTGCTTTAAAATCGCAGTCAAAATGAAGGAGAAGCTTATGGGATCATTTCGCAGCGCACCTTTGAATGATGATTATTTTAAAGATTTTTATTTGTGTTATTGTGAAAAACAGGAATATCCTTCTGGCTTTCGCTCGGAGCCATGGGTGCGTGACCATTATACGCTGTGTCATGTGGCGGAGGGAAAGGGACGGATTATATCCGGAAGAAAGGAGAGGCCTCTTTTTGCTGGTCAGGGAATCCTGATTTTGCCTGGAACCTTTTGCCGATATCAGGCAGATGAGGGGAGCAGCTTTCAATGTCTTAGAATCGGTTTTGCTGGAGAGCGGGTTAAGGAGGTTCTGGAAGAGCTTAACTTTTATAATCTGGAACGAATCTTTTTTAGCAGTCATCTGGATCAGCTGACTGCTCTTTCTGAACAGATGCTTGATTCCACCAGGGGAACTCTGGAACAGATCTTATTGCGTCAGTCTTTGCTGTATGAGTATTTGTCTGTGCTGGCAGCTGATTTGGAGGAGGAGGGACATCTGGATGGAGGATTTAATGAATATGTGACCAAAGCCATTGGATGGATTCGGGAGCATTACGGGGATTCGGGATTGCGGGTGTCGGATCTGGCGGATGAGCTGGGAATCACCCGCAATTATCTTTTTACTTTGTTTAAGGAGGCTATGGGCCATTCTCCTTTGGAGTATATTACCAGCTTTCGCTTAAGCCGCGCCAGAGAGCTGCTTGCAGGAACAGAGTACTCCATTGACGGGATCTCTTATTCCTGCGGATACGAAGATCCGGCTGTGTTCTCCCGTGCATTTAAAAGGAAATATCACATGACACCGTCCCGGTACAGAATATGGGTGATGGAACAGGGGGAGGGAAGCCCTTTCCGATGTGTCCGGAAAATGCAGGATTTTCAGAAAATGCAGGATGTCCGGTCCCTGCAAGGTGTCTGCAAAATGCAGGCAGATTCCAGGGAAGAACC
>CATLIJ010000302.1 GCA_949948825.1 uncultured Clostridiaceae bacterium | reverse complement strand
CAGCAAGCTTCAAAGAGCTTTTATTTTGCAGAAAAGGAGGGATACGAATGACAATAACAAGAGACAATTTAAGTGAAGTATTATTTGAAAACCAGGATGCCAAGTTGTTGATTCAGGAGGTTGTCACCAATACCAGCGCCAATCTTTACTATTATCATGATGTGGTGATCTCTGTGAGAATGGCGATTGATATCTATAACCGGGCATACCGGGCAGATGAAGAGGACAGTTTTTACAGCGTATCCTTTCTGGATTACTCCAAGGAAAAGGCAGTACATGGGCCGCTTGGCATGCAGCAGGAGAAAAAGCAAAGCTGTCTGGCAGGCTGATTCTCTCCTTGTTTAAAAATAAATCCTGTGATATAATGTGCAGATGAGAATTTCTGGCAGCAGGATAAGGCAGCAAAACTGCTGTAATTTCAGAGAATGGATTGTTACGGTTTACGGGGGCGGGGAATCTGATATGAATGGAACCGTAACAATAGATCAGCGTCCGGTTTGTACGCCGGACAAGGATGGAAAGGACTGGAGAGATGGAAAAGGAAAGAGCGCTATCAAAAGAAGGCAAAACAGAGGAAAAAGAGGCCGTTTCCAGAAATTTTATTGAGCAGGAGATAGAAAGGGATCTGGCAGAAGGAGTATATAACCATGTCCAAACCCGGTTTCCGCCGGAGCCCAATGGTTATCTTCATATTGGACATGCCAAGTCGATCCTTTTAAACTATGGTCTGGCAAAGAAATACGGCGGCAAATTCAATATGCGTTTTGATGATACCAACCCTACAAAAGAAAAGACAGAGTTTGTACAATCCATTCTGGATGACATTCACTGGCTGGGGGCGGACTATGAAGACCGTCTGTTTTTTGCCTCCAATTATTTTGAGCAGATGTATGAATGTGCAGTGCTGCTGATTAAAAAGGGAAAAGCTTTTGTATGCGATCTGACTGCAGACGAGATCCGGGAATACCGGGGAGATTTTAAGAATCCAGGTAAGGAAAGCCCATACCGGAACCGTTCCGTGGAGGAGAACCTGCGTTTGTTTGAGGAGATGCGGGCAGGAAAATACCAGGACGGGGAAAAGGTTCTCCGTGCAAGGATTGATATGGCAAGCCCTAACATCAATATGCGGGACCCGGTTCTTTACCGGGTAGCTCATATGAGCCATCACAATACAAAGGATGCCTGGTGCATTTATCCCATGTATGATTTTGCCCATCCCATTGAGGATGCCATTGAGCATATCACTCATTCTATCTGTACTCTGGAGTTTGAAGATCATCGTCCTCTGTATGACTGGGTGGTGAGAGAGTGCGAATTTGAGAATCCCCCACGGCAGATTGAATTTGCCAAATTATACCTGACGAATGTGGTTACAGGCAAGCGGTATATTAAAAAGCTGGTGGAGGACGGGATTGTGGACGGGTGGGACGATCCCCGTCTGGTATCGATTGCAGCCCTGCGCCGGAGAGGCTATACACCGGAGGCGATCCGGATGTTTGTAGACTTGGTGGGAGTGGCAAAGGCCAACAGCTCTGTGGATTATGCTATGCTGGAATACTGTATCCGGGAGGATCTGAAGCTTAAAAAGTCCCGGATGATGGCAGTGTTAAATCCAGTGAAGCTGGTGATTGACAATTATCCGGAAGGTGAGACAGAGATGCTTGAGGTGCCGAACAATCTGGAGAATCCGGAGCTTGGCTCCCGGATGGTGCCGTTTGGAAGAGAGCTTTATATTGAGCGGGAGGATTTTATGGAAGAACCGCCAAAGAAGTATTTCCGCCTGTTTCCGGGGAATGAGGTCCGCCTGATGGGGGCTTATTTTGTCACCTGCACCAGTTTTGAAAAAGATGACAGCAATCAGATCAGCGTAATTCATGCGACCTATGATCCGGCCACCAAAAGCGGATCTGGTTTTGACGGAAGAAAAGTAAAGGGAACCATTCACTGGGTTCTGGCAGATACAGCTAAGAAGGTGGAATGCCGTCTGTATGAGAATATTGTGGATGAGGAAAAGGGAAAGCTTAATGATGATGGTTCTCTGAACTTGAATCCTAATTCCCTGGTAGTATTAAAGGACTGCTATGTGGAGCCAGCTCTGGCAGAGGCAGGCCCATATGACAGCTTTCAGTTTGTGCGCAATGGATTTTTCTGTGCAGATTGTAAGGACAGTTTGCCGGGAGCGCCGGTATTCAACCGGATTGTTTCCCTGAAGAGTTCTTTTAAGCTGCCCAAATAGACAGGAGAGAGCATATGGAGATTCTCATACCTGTAGATATCGGGGCGTCCAAGCCTTTGTATGAGCAGATTTATGAGCATATCCGCAGAGAGATACGAAATGGCGGTCTGAAAACCTTAGACCGCCTTCCTTCTACACGTGCATTGGCAGAGCATCTGCGGGTCAGCCGCAGCACTACGCAGATGGCTTATGAACAATTAATGGCAGAAGGATATATTGAAGCCATTCCCTGTAAGGGGTATTTTGTGTCTCAGATTGAAGAACTGGTGCAGGTGGAAGGAAGGACGCCTCTGCAGATGCGCATGGAGGAGCCGGATAAGAACACAAAGGAAACCGGACATTGGATTGATTTTTCTCCCAGAGGAATTGATTTGGACCGTTTTCCCTTTCATGTCTGGAGAAAGCTTACAAGAAATACCCTGGTAGATGACAATAAGGAGTATTTTCATTCCGGAGATCCCAAGGGAGAGCCGGGATTCCGGGAAGCAATCCGCAAATATCTGCATTCTGCCAGAGGCGTCAACTGTACTGCCTCTCAGATTATTATTGGTGCGGGAAGTGAATATCTTCTGATGCTTCTTTCTCAGATCCTGGGTCCCCGGCGGAGAATCGCCATGGAAAATCCCACATATAAGCAAGCCTACCGGGTGTTTGTAAGCCTGGGGTATTCTGTGTGTCCCACAGAGATGGACGGGGCGGGAATGGACCCGGAAAAGCTTTTGCAGACCAAAGCGGACGTGGCTTATGTAATGCCCTCCCACCAGTTCCCCACTGGGATTGTGATGCCGGTGAAACGGCGGCAGGAATTGCTGCGATGGGCTATGTCAGGGGAGACCGGACCAAAGCGGTATGTGATTGAGGATGATTATGACAGTGAATTCCGGTATAAAGGAAAACCAATTCCTGCTCTGCAGGGGATGGACTTAAATGGCAGGGTGATTTATTTGGGAACCTTCTCCAAAGCTGTGGCTCCGGCCATCCGGGTCAGCTATATGGTGCTGCCTCCGGCTCTTTTG
>CATLIJ010000301.1 GCA_949948825.1 uncultured Clostridiaceae bacterium | reverse complement strand
GTTTTTGTGTAATGTGCTTTGATTTTTTTTGCCATAGACAAATACCTCCATAAAATTTTAAAATTGGAACAGGTGACAGGTAGTGAGAAATCACTAAAGTTTATTAGAGCTATGGAAGAAATCAGATGATGGAAGTATATCATAGAGAAGAGGGATTTTCAAGAAGCTTTTTTCACTTAACGCCTGAGGAGCTGGCGGAGATTTTTAAGACAGCAGATGAAAAAGCTTCCTATGCTTCCTGGGCAATTCGGTTTGCAGCAGATTTGGATGGGGTGATTACCGTGCTGTCAGGGATGAGCATTCTGGCGCAGATGGAAGACAACCTTTCTTACATGAAAGATTTTGTCCATCTGTCAGAGTCAGAGAAAAATGCGCTGGCACAGGCCAGAGAGGCGCTGGCAAAGATTCCTCTCATTCCCTGTACCAGCTGTAATTACTGTGCAAAGGTATGTCCCCAGCATATCCGCATTCCGGAGGAGCTGAAGAAGACAGCTACCGCCCTTTCATAGCATTTTTTACATCCTTTTTAAACTGCTTCCATGCATCTTCATTTTCCACATAATACTTGGGACAGTTTTTGCCGGAAACATCATGGTGTCGGATCAGGTCTTTGGAGGAAAGCTCCAGCTCCTCACAGAGCCATGCAGTCAGGCGGACCAGGGATTCATAAGTTTCTTCGCTGAATTTGCCAGTCTCGTCCGGATGGCATACTTCAATGGAAATCGTGTCAAAATTCCGGGGTGCGGCAGCATAGGTCACTTCGGAAAGGGGGATGATCTGCAGGATTTCCCCATCCAGGCCCACAATAAAATGGCTTCCGCCGACAGTACCCGGCTGCTGGGGGTCCTGATCCGCCAGATTATTGAAGTAACTGCGGTTGGCAGCAGCAGAGGAGCCGGCATTGGCTACATAGTGGATTACAATATTATCCACCCGTTTCAAAGTGACATCCGGGCGGGAAAAGAGATTTTTGCGGATAAAATTCTGTTCAATCCAGGAAGGAACCTGTACTTCCTTCAGGTTAACTGAATAGGGCTTTTCATATCCCCACAGATAATATCCGCAGCCGATTCCGGCTGCAGCGCCAATAGCCAGAGCCAAAAGAGGAACTGCAGCCTTTGTAAGAAAAGAGGCTCCCTTTTTCTGCCTGCTTTTTGGCAGGGAGCGGCGGGAGTACTCATCTCTCTGTTTGATTTTCTGGTCCTTAATTTCACGGCTTCGTGGCTGGATTTGCCGGATTTTGTCGAAATCCTTTTCAAAAATATCATCTCTGACAGTCTTGTCTTTTTTGTCTCTCATTATGTACTCCTTGTTGGTGTGAATCATCCTGTTACAATGTATATTCATTTTAGATGAAATGTTACTGTTCATGGGAACCGTAACGCTGAAATCAGTATACCACGGGAAATGGATTGTGTCAGCCTGAAATTTTTTAGAGAAAGCTTGCAGCAAATGGTTTCCTGGAGTATAATCGGAGATAGGAAAGGCGGCAGTCTGTCAGGATGAACCGCAGTCAGGAGGATTTTAATGAAATTAGTGACATATCAGGCAGGACAGAAGACAGGAGTCGGAGTGATCAGCGCAGATGGAGAGTGGGTTTACCCCATTCAGTCCATTGGGCCGGAATATCAGACTATGCTGGAGGTTGTAAAGCAGATGAGTGAATCAGAGAAACAGCTTTTGGCATATGCTTCTACTCAGGAGCCATATTCTTACCGCGGGGCAGCCAGACTGGAGGAGGTACGTCTGCTGGCTCCCATCCCGAAGCCGGAACAGGATATTATCTGCCTTGGGATCAATTACATGGAACATGCAGAGGAATCAGCCCGTTTCCGGAACCGGGAGTTTGATGGAAAACGTCCCTTTGCAGTTTATTTTTCCAAACGGGTCAATGAGGCTACAGCAGACGGAGAAGGGATTCCTGCCCATGAAGGGTTGGTGGACAGCCTGGATTATGAGGCAGAGCTGGCTTTTATTATTGGTAAGGATGCCCGGAATGTGCCGCCGGAACAGGTGAAGGATTATTTGTTTGGGTATACGATTTTAAATGATGTCAGCGCCCGGAATGTGCAGAACCAGCATAATCAATGGTATTTTGGGAAGAGCCTGGAGGGCTTTTGTCCCATGGGACCCTGTGTGCTGACTGTGGATTCTGTGGAATATCCGCCCCGCCTGGGGATTCGCTCTTATGTCAATGGAGAGCTTCGTCAGGACAGCAATACAGAAAAGCTGATTTTTGGCATTGATCATATTGTCAGCGAACTGTCATCTGGTATGACCTTAAAGGCTGGGACGATTATTTCCACCGGAACACCCTCCGGAGTGGGGATGGGATTTAATCCGCCTAAATTTTTGAAGGCTGGAGATGAGGTGGTCTGCGAGGTGGAAGCCATTGGGCGGATTCGTAATGTGGTGAAGTAGATTTTACAATATAAGATGTTCAGGACAAGCCCTTGTTTGGTTGGATTTCCATACAAGGGTTTTTTTGTTGCTAAGGAGGAAAAATGGAAGAACTGTATTCAATTATGAGAGATTTTCTGGAGGTGGAGTATAATGAGGAATCCTTGCTGTTTTTATTAAAGACAGCAGAGTCTGCATATAGCGGCGCCGGACAGGAAGAAATCAAACAGATTGCTAACAGCACAAAATATTATTTAAAAGCTTTGCAGAGGGAATTAAGAGCAGCAATCAACCGTTTGGATTGCTACATAACAGAAGGTGTAAATAAAGAATAAAAACAATCAGGCAGCTGCATAACCGGAACAAAGATGCAGCTGCCTACTGTTTGGGATATTCTGATTTGACATTGCTTGCGCCTGTAATATAGTCCATAGAAACATTGTAAAATTTGGCAAGAATCATAATATTGTCAATAGGAATTCTGGTCTTGCCGCTTTCATAGTGCGCATAAGTCCGTTGCCCAATGTGCAGCAGGTCAGCAACTTTTTGCTGGGTCAGAAAATGGTCTTCTCTGATTTCGCGTATTCTTTCATTATATTTCATTTTAGTGAACCTCTACAATAGTATAAGGGAAAAAAAGAAAACTATTGACAAAAAGAGTTATAAACTCTAAAATATTATAGAGTTATAAACTCTAAGACATAATGGATTAATTTGTATGAAAAAATGTGAACCGATTTGTTTTTTGTGATGATTTTGGAGGGAATATAAATGAAGAGAAATTTAAAAAAAGCAATGGCATTTGTGGGGATGGTTGCAGGATTGATGTTTGCTACATTAGAAAGCTTTGCAATT
>CATLIJ010000300.1 GCA_949948825.1 uncultured Clostridiaceae bacterium | reverse complement strand
AGTGATCAAGGATTTTGAGACAGGAAAGGTAATTGCGGACATGTCCGGAGAGAACCGGAGAGAGGTGATTTTAAAGGGCGGCAAAGGAGGGCTGGGCAATATGAATTTTGCCACAGCAACCATGCAGGCGCCTAAATATGCCCAGCCAGGACAGCCAGGACATGAGCTTTGGGTTTTGCTGGAGCTGAAGGTGATTGCAGATGTAGGTCTGGTGGGCTTTCCCAATGCAGGCAAATCCACCTTGCTTTCCCGTGTCAGCAATGCCCGACCAAAGATTGCCAATTACCCCTTTACCACATTAAATCCTCATCTTGGAGTGGTGGATTTGGATGGGGATGGTTTTATTATGGCAGATATTCCAGGGCTTATTGAGGGAGCTTCCGAGGGAGTTGGGCTGGGGCATGATTTTTTGCGTCACATTGAGCGGACAAGAGTATTGGTCCATGTGGTGGATGCAGCTGGAACCGAGGGAAGAGATCCTGCGGAGGATGTCCGCACCATCCATTCTGAGCTTGGGAAATACAATCCGGATTTGTTAAAGCGTCCTATTTTGATTGCTGCCAATAAGATGGATGCAGTATATACAGAGGACGAAGATCCGTCTGAGCTTCTTCGCCGGGAATTTGAGCCGGAGGGTATTCCGGTATATCCGATTTCGGCAGTGAGCGGGCAGGGGGTAAAACAATTGCTCTATGGGATTCAGGAACAGTTGAAGACCGTAAGCCGCAAGCCGGTGATTTTTGAAAAGGAATTTGAGATTGCCTATGCCAGTGACCGCAATCTTCCTTATACAGTTGAGAAGGACCAAGATGGAACATTTGTGGTAGAAGGACCAAGGATTGAAAAAATGCTTGGCTATACGAATCTGGAATCAGAGAAGGGATTTCAGTTTTTCCAGAATTTCTTAAAGGAAAACGGAGTTTTGGAGGAGCTGGAAGCAGCAGGGATTCAGGAAGGCGATACGGTTCGCATGTATGGACTGGCATTTGATTATTATAAATAGGGAGAGGAATATGACAAGCAAACAGAGAGCCTATTTGAAGGGAATTGCCATGAAGACAGAGCCGATTCTCCAGATTGGAAAGGCAAGCGTGACGCCGGAGCTGACTGCAGCAGTTGACGAGGCTTTAAACGGGCGGGAGCTGATTAAGATTACGGTTCTGAAGAATTGTCTGGGTGAGGGAAGGTCCATTGCAGAAGTAGTGGCAGAGCGGCCTCACTCGGAAGTTGTGCAGGTGAATGGAAAGAAAATTGTTCTGTATCGGCAGGCCAAAGAGGAAAAGAAGAGAAAGATCGAGCTTCCGTCTAAGTAAACCTGAATGTACCGTAACAGTTCAGACAGGGCATCTTCTTGCCCGTCTTCTGAACTTGTTACCATGTACCCGACAGCCAGCACACCACTGCACATAAAAGTCTGGCTGAAGAATTGGTTCAGAGACAAAATTTCAGGGAGCGATAGAACAAAGCAACAGGGAGGCGCGGAACATTATGGCAGAAATCGGAATCATGGGCGGAACCTTTGACCCGATTCACAATGGCCATCTGATGCTTGGAAAACAGGCTTACGCAGAATATAGGCTGGATCAGGTCTGGTTCATGCCATCAAAAACTCCGCCTCATAAAAAGGATCACAGGGTAACGCCAGTGGAGGACCGGCTGGAGATGGTTCGTCTGGCTGTGGCAGAATACTCTTATTTTGTATGTTCGGATTTTGAGCTTTGGCGACAGGGCAACACTTACACAGCAGAGACCCTGAAGCTGCTCCGCCGGGAATATCCAACACACAATTTTTATTTTATTATTGGAGCAGATTCTCTTTATCAGATGGAACAATGGTATCATCCCCAGGAGGTGATGGAGCAGGCAGTTCTTTTGGTTGCAGTACGGGAATATGAACCAGTTCATGTTCCTCTCCAAGAGCAGATCGCTTACCTGAAAGACCGTTATGGGGCAGATATCCGTCTTTTGCATTGCCAGGAGATGGATATTTCTTCCGGGGAACTGAGAGAGAGAAAATCCCGGGGAGAGAACATCTGTTCTCTTGTGCCATTTAGTGTAAATCAATATATTGAGTCAAGACAGTTGTACCGGGTGTTAGATTAAATTTAAAACGGAGGCATCCATGATTACCATAGAGGAACAGATTTTCACTTACCGCAAACAATTAAAGTCCAAGTTAGAACCCATGCGGTATGAACACAGTCTTAGCGTATCCTATACTTGTATGGCTTTGGCCATGCGGTACGGATATGATCTGAAGCGGGCAGAATTGGCAGGACTGCTTCATGATTGTGCCAAGCGTTATGGTGACAATGAATTGATTGTAAAATGTCAAAAGCATAACATTGTGTTGACAGAAGGAGAGCTGAAAGCGCCGGCAGTCATTCATGCAAAGTATGGAGCCTGGATGGCTGAACATAAGTTCGGGGTCTGTGATGAAGAGATTCTTTCTGCCATTCGCTGCCATACTGCCGGAAAACCGGACATGGGAACCTTGGATAAGATTTTGTATATTGCAGATTACATTGAACCAAGACGAAATAAGGCATCCAATTTGGAAAAAATGCGCTATCTGGCATTTCAGGATTTGGACCAAACCATGTATGAGATCCTTGCCGGAACGCTGGCTTATCTGAAAAGGAAAAATGCGAATATAGATCCTATGACACGTCAGGCATATGAATATTTCGAAGGTTTAAGAAATCTTTAAAGGTTTTAAGATTATTTTAATATAAGAATCTGAATCATCAGAGAAAGGAGCGTGATGAAGTGGAACAGGCAAAAGAGATGGTAAAACTGGCAATTGGCGCTTTGGAGGATAAAAAAGGAGAGGATATCCGGATTATTGATATCCGTCAGGTGTCAGTCCTTGCAGATTATTTTATTATTGCCAGCGGCTCCAATGTAAGTCAGGTACAGGCGATGACAGACAATGTGGAGGAAACTTTGGGAAAAGCCGGATATGAGCCCCGGCAGATTGAAGGCTACCGAAATGCAAACTGGATTTTAATGGATTATGGGGACATTATTGTTCATGTATTTTGCAGGGAAGACCGGCTCTTTTATGATCTGGAGAGAATCTGGAGAGACGGAAAGATTATGGAAGCAGAAGAGTTCAGGAACCCTCCGGAGTTATCGTCTGATTGAAATTGCGCATCTGTGCTGCACTTATCTGAGGCTATCGTCTGATTGAAATTGCGCATCTATGCTGCACTTCTCTGAGGCTATCGTCTGATTGAAATTGCATATCCGTGTTACACTTAT
>CATLIJ010000299.1 GCA_949948825.1 uncultured Clostridiaceae bacterium | reverse complement strand
CTGAAGATATTCCCGTTCTTCTTCATCCGCCTCTCCAAAGGTGGATCTGGCTGCCTCAAACTTGGCGCAGGTGTCCTCTTTCAGCCGTTCCATCTGATCGTTCTCCAGGGCAAATACCTCTTCATAAATATGGCTTAGGGAGAGCCTGGAATCAGAACCAAAATACTTTTCCGTAATGGGGCCAAACAGCTGCTCAATATCACTGAAGGAAAGCAGGTTCTTATAATAGTAGATAAAGAGCAAAAGCAGAATGTGTTCTCTTGAGTATTTTTTCTTCACAGGAGGAGGCAGAAGGCGGTTTTTGGCGTAATTGTTGATCATGGTTTTGGTCAGTGCCTTGTCCTCCGGATTTCGCTTGGTCTTCTGTAAATGGTCCTCCATAAAAGATGTTACCTGATCCATGTAAAGATCAATCTCCGGGATTTTATCCAGCTTGATGTAGGACAGGTTATCCAGTCTTTCCAGGATGTCTGTCAGTAGTTCCTCATTCTTCTTCATTTTGTCACCTCTGACTTTATTATATAGTTTTTAATACTAGATGGCAAGCGGAAAATGGAGATTCTTTCTTGAAAGCCACAGTACCCTGTGATAGAATAAACATACTCAAGAACAAAAGGAGAAAACCATTTTTATGAAAATATTAGTGATTAACAGCGGCAGCTCATCTCTGAAATTCCAGGTAATTGACTCTGGAAAGGAGGAGGTTTTGGCAAAGGGGCTGTGTGAGCGGATTGGCATTGACGGCAGTTTTACTTACCGCACCTCCTCTGGCATTTCCATTCAGGAGCCAGTGACCATGGAGAATCATACTCAGGCAGTTCACACATTATTGGACATGCTGACAGATCCCAGGCAGGGAGTGATTGGAGATTTCAGTGAGATTGATGTGATCGGACACCGGCTGGTCCATGGAGGAGAGAAGTTTACAGGCTCTGTGGTAATCAATGAAGAAGTGATTCAGGCTATGACTGAGTGCAATGATCTGGCGCCTCTGCACAATCCAGCCAATCTGGTAGGGGTGGAGGCCTGCAGAAAGCTGATGCCAGATACTCTTATGGTTGGGGTTTTTGACACAGCCTTTAATCAGACCATGGAACCAAAAGCATTTTTGTATGGACTGCCTTACCGGTATTATGAGAAATATAAGGTGCGCCGTTATGGATTTCATGGGATCAGCCACAAATATGTGTCCTTGCGGGCAGCAGAGTTTTTGGGACAAGATCCCAGGCAGGTGAAGACCATTGTGTGCCACCTGGGAAACGGAGCCAGCATCAGCGCAGTAAAATATGGAAGAGTGATTGACAATTCCATGGGATTTACCCCGCTGGAGGGTCTGGTGATGGGAACCCGCTGCGGAGATGTGGACCCAGGAGCCCTGGAGTTTCTGGCTAAAAAGGAGAATCTGGATTTTCCGCAGATTATGGCTATTTTGAATCAGGAGTCAGGAGTTTTGGGGATTTCCAAGAACCTTTCCAGCGATTTCCGGGAGCTGAAGGATGCGGAGATTAAATATAATGAAAAGGCAGCGCTGGCCAGAGAGATTTTTGCCTACAAGGTGGCAAAATATGTGGGAAGCTATGCGGCTGCCATGAACGGGGTAGATAATATTGTGTTTACAGCCGGAGTGGGAGAGAATGATTCGGATATTCGTCAGGAGATTTGTGAATATCTGGAGTTTTTGGGAATTACCATAGATGAGGTGAGAAACCGGGATCAGGGAGAAGCATTTCGGATCTCTGATGGGACGTCAAAGGTAAATGTGCTGGTGGTCCGGACCAATGAGGAGCTGGAGATTGCCAGAGAGGCTGCAGCTGTTGCAGAGAAGGTGAAAAAGTAATCAGCCGCTTCCTCTGGAGAAGGAAGATGGGTTCCATAAAAAAGAAGAGAACATTTTTGTATCTGTTCTCTTCTTTTTATTTCTTTATTCCTGTTCGATGGATGCCGGGATTAGGAATCATCCATCATTTCCAGAAATTCCTTGAAAGCTGCTTTGGCCTCTTCAATGATGCCCTGGTCATAGGTGTTCAGGGCTTTTTCAAATTTGCGGATGGCGGACTCCACAAAAAGCCGGTCTTCTCCCAAACTTTCTTCGTAGATACGCTCTCCGCGCAGCAGAAGGTATTTGTTCTCCTCCCGGTCTCTTGGGTGGATTTTTAAGTAGGAGAGGGTTTTCAGCCTTTCTTCGATCTCCTCTGGAGTCATGTCCACATCCCTGCCGAAAAAGACCTTTTTCATAATCTTTTGGGTGGACACAACCTTTACCTCCACCTCCAGCAGAGAGTTAATATCATAGGTATAGGTCACATCCACTGCTTCTTCTCCTGCCTTGGCAGCGGGAATGTCAATGAGCAGTTCCCCCAGGGATAGGTTGTTGGCTGCAAAACGGCTTTCTCCCTGAAGAACATTCACGCGGATCTTGTTCTGGTTGTCCCGGACCGTGTAAAGCCGTTCTGTGCGGCTGGCAGGAATCACAGTATTGCGGTCAATAATGGGGCAGAAGACTCCGTTTTCGAACCGGTTCTCATCCCATTCCCGCACCACCTCGGTTCCTAAGGTAAAGGGACATACATCAGTCAGGATCACTTCCCTGATGGCATCCTTCCGCTCCTTCATGGCTCCCTGAATGGCAGCTCCCAGGGCCACAGCCTCGTCCGGATTAATGTTTGTGTCCGGAAGCATTTTAAAAAGCTTGCTCACAAAGCGGCGGATAATGGGGCTTTTGGTAGCTCCGCCTACCAGAACTACCTTGTCAATATCCGACAGCCGCACATGAGCGTCAGCAAGGCTGCGTTTTACCGGCTTGCGGATGCGCTCCAACAAATCGCTGCAGGCTTCCTCGTATTTGGCCAGATCCACCTCCAGATCAAAGACTTCATCATTAATCTTACAGTTCATGGAGGAAACCCGCCTGTCAGAAAATCCCAGCTTGCATTGTTCTGCCTGCTTGTGAATGTGGCGCAGAACCTTTTCACTTAAGGAAAGCCGGTCCAGCTGGGGATATTTTTCAAAGAACATGCCCTCCAGCACAGCGGTAAAATCCTCGCCTCCCAGGAAATTGTCCCCAGCCACGGCCCGCACCTCCAAAATGGTGTCAATCAATTCCAGAATGGACACGTCAAAGGTTCCGCCGCCTAAATCAAATACCAGAAACCGGGCAGACTCTTTATTCTGATACAGTCCATAGGCAATGGCAGCAGCAGTTGGCTCGCTGATAATTCGCTCCACCTTCAGTCCGGCCATCTCCCCGGCCCGTTTGGTGGCCTTGCGGCGCTGGTCGTTAAAGTA
>CATLIJ010000298.1 GCA_949948825.1 uncultured Clostridiaceae bacterium | reverse complement strand
AAAGGTTCCGGTTGTCACCACATTAGCCACAGCAGAACCCTTGATGGAGCCCAAAAATCCTGACGCAAGCCCCGCAACCTTGGCAGGGCCTCCTTTGGTATGTCCTGCCAGAGCATTGGCAATATCATTGAAAAACTGCCCCATGCCGCATTTGTTCATCACATCACCGAAAATAATAAACAGCACAATATATGTGGCAGACACCTTAATGGAGGTTCCGTAAATGCCGTAAATATCTGTAGTCAGGTATGTAACCACCCGGTGCCAGGTATATCCCCGGTGACGGAAAATTCCAGGAAAGGAGCGGCCAAGCAAAGCGTAAATCAGAAAAAGTCCGGAAAGAATCGTGAGAGCCGGACCGGAAACCCGTCTGGAGCATTCCATTACCAGGAAAATCAGCAAGGTTCCCATAATAATGTCAATGGTCTCTCCGGAAAATCCGGTTGAGATAAACACCGGATACCGCACAAACACATACACTGGCATAATGGCACACAAAGCAATCAAAATCCAGTCATACCACACAATTTTTTCCCGGCTGCTTTTGCGAAATGCCGGATACAAGGCAAAACCCAAAACCAAAATCATTCCCACATGAATGGCATGATGCTTGATATTTACCATCTGAAGCAGCCGGATTCCGGACGCATAGGCCAGATGGTAAAGGGTAAATATAAGGCACAGCACATACACTGCCCCATTTACCCACCCGCCTGCAAGCTTTCTGGTACGGGATTCTTTTTCAAACTTCTCTATAATCTCCGAACCGCTGACACTCTTGTTCTTTTCATCTGACATGAGACAGATACCCCCTTTTCTGAATGATTTCCCCCCGGATCTTGCTTGCATCCGGCAGGGAGCGAAAATCAAAAATCTCCTGATCATTTAACGTAAAAACCTTCATATACTGATCCGATGTAATCCAGCTGAATCTTGGGAAAACACTGTTAATCTCCTCCATCCACACAAGTCCGTCCTCAATCCGGGTAGGCACATCCATCTCTGCCGGTATCCCGGCTCCATATCCAGCCACTGCTATGGCATCCAGATTAAACTGAAAATCTTCTGTAATGGTGTAGTACTCATACCAGGGAATGTGTTCAAAGGAATGTTCAATCTCAAGGCTTAAGCGATCTCCGGCTTTTACCGGAACCGAAAGCACTGTCTCTTCCCTTTCCCGGTCATACAGCACAAAAACAGTTCCTGCCGGAGCCAGAAACGCCCACCAGAAAAAAATTCCTGCAAGGCAAAAAAACACGGCTGCCAACAGAAGCTTTTTCTTCTTTTTCATGGCATTTTCCAAACTTAAAAGAGCGCGGACGCAGTAGGTTCCTGCGCCGCACCCTTTCCCTTCCCAATATTATTTCATGTAACCATTGTCTTTCCAGAAGGCTTCCGCACCTGGATGAAGGGGAAGCTGAATGTCATCTACGCCAAAGGAAATATCAATGTTCTTGTCAGCTGCATTGTGGGACGCTTTGATGGTACTGATATTTTCAAACACACCGTTTAAAATATCATAAACCATCTCATCACTTAAATCTTCCCGAACCAGCATAATATTGTAAACAAAAACACCTTCTACATCTTCCTTATTGTTATAAGTATTGGCTGGAATCACGGACTCTGCATAATAAGGATAATTGCTTACCAGCTTTTCTCTGCCTTCTCCGTCAATGGGAATCACCACCATGTCATAAGACACGCCCAAATCCATCACCGTTGCGTTGGGAAGACCTGAGGTCACAAACACAGCGTCACACTGCCCGTTCTTCATATTGTCAATGGCTTCGCCGTATGCCAGATAATCCGGAGTGATATCATCATATGTAATTCCGTAAGCATCCAAAATCATCCGGGCATTGATCTCCACTCCGGAATTGGCTGCTCCTACGCCCACGCGCTTTCCACGCAGGTCCTCCACAGAAGTGATGCCTGTGTCAGCTGTAGTCACCAGTTGTACATAGTTCGGCCACAGACGCATCAAAGCCTTGAGTCCGGTAGCTGGTTCCTTTCCCTCATAAGCCCCGGTAGCTGTATATGCCTGCATAACAGCATCCTGCATGGCAATGGCAATCTCAGAATCTCCATTTAAAATGTTTTGAATATTCTGTCCTGTGGCATTGGTCGCCTCTGCAGAGGTCTGATAGCCGTAATTGCTCAAAGCTGTGGCAAATGCTCCGCCGATGGGGAAATAGATTCCGGAAGTCGGGCCGGTTCCCACTGTGATAAATTCCTTTGCCCGCTCCTCCGGCGTCAGGCCCTTGGAGGAATCTCCTGCCGGAGCCGCCTCACTGCTGCCATCTGCTGCTGCCGTGGTATCTGAAGCCGCTGCTGTGGTGGTGGCTACTGTTGTCTGCGTGTCACCAGAACCGCCGCAGGCTGCTGCTGATACAGCAAAACACCCCGCTAGGGTAAGGGCCATAATTTTTTTCAGTCTCATAGATTTTTCCTCTTTTCTCCTCTTACTCAAGTGATGGGCTCCCACATATTTTTAATTGTGGAATCCACAATCATTTGTATGTATTATAGTGTTAAAGCATTAAAATGTCAAGTTGTTTATCTCCAGCTGTTCCTTGTCGGCCCGCTGCTTTTGTTTCCAGCTATTTCCTGCCGGCCCACTGCTTTTGTTTCCAGCTATTTCCTGTTGGCCCACTGCTTTTGTTTCCAGTTATTGTTATTACCTACTGCCAACTGAAAGTCCACCTGTTCCAGCTCCTCCAGGGCTTCTGTATATTCCAGCTGGCACCGCCGCAGGTCTGCCTTCTTCAGAGCTTTCATCTGGCAAAGCAGCCGGCAATCGGAAAAATTTGTGTTGTACAGAGAAAGAGTCTCCACCTGGCCGCACTGGCGTAAAAAGGCAAAGTCATCCACACAAAGCCGCTCAATCACCAGGGTTTTCAAGCTTTTCATATGTCCAATCACAGACCAGTCATGGAGATCATAATAATAAGGATCTGGCAAAGCACAGCATGGAGTCGGCGGAACCATATAAATCCAATGGCTGCTTCCGCCGCTGCACCAGTATCGTTCCTCTGGCTTAAGCGTCAGCGTCTCAATGGTTTCCAGAACCTTATCCCACTGGGCGGCTGTCTCTGGCAGGCTCCCATACATTTCCTTTATGACCACTGCAATCAAAGGATGCACGCCAATCCCTCCCTCCTTGTGAGGATTGTCAATTCCCATATCCTGTCTGGCTCCCACCTGCAAAAGCATGCGGCGGGGTCTGGGTGTTCCGGAAATCTTTGGATTCATAAAGGTTTCTCTCACATGCTCTAGAACAAGATCTGC
>CATLIJ010000297.1 GCA_949948825.1 uncultured Clostridiaceae bacterium | reverse complement strand
TATTGCCCGTGCCCTTGCTTTAAATCCCAGGCTGATTATCTGTGATGAGCCGGTGTCAGCGCTGGATGTGTCCATTCAGTCTCAGGTACTGAATCTTTTGAAGGATTTGCAGGACATTTATCATTTAACTTACCTGTTTATTTCCCATGATTTAAGCGTGGTGAAGTTTATCGCAGACCGGGTGTGCGTGATGTTTTTAGGAAGCATCTGTGAGATTGGGGATACGGACAGTCTGTATGAGAAGCCGCTTCATCCTTATACGAAATTTTTGTTAAATGCCATTCCAAAGGCAGACCCAAGGCTGCGCAGCCAGGAAAAGGAACTGCTTGCCGGGGAGATTCCTTCTCCGGTCCATCCACCGTCCGGATGCCGTTTTCATACCAGGTGTCCCTATGCCAGGGAGATCTGCAGCCAGAAGAGGCCGGAGTGCAGGCAGTTTGGGGAGCGGCAGGTATTTTGCCATTTTCCTTTGGGGGCGGATAATTGAATTAGGATTTTATACAGGCCGGGGGTCCGCAAGGGAGGAATTGGAGAAAGCGCGAAAGCACTTGGAAAGGAGAGAGTTATGTCAGATTTAAATGGATTGGGGAGAGAGATGACAAAGGAGGAGTTGTCAGATATGTGGAAGGAGGCGATTGAAAAGTCTCTGCAGGAGGTGGGAGAGCTTCGGGAGCAGCTGCATCCGGTTTTGTTTTCTTCTCCTTTGTGGGAGGAGTATCGGGGAGCTTATGGGGATGTGCGGGAGGATGTGGCATTTTTGTTTTGTCCGAAGGAGCTTGTGCCGGAGATGAACAAGATTATCCGTTTGGATTTTGAGGAAAAGGAGGATGACCGGATTAATTTTGACAATCTGTGTGAAAATCTGTCTCATCAGCTTTCTTTTTATGATGCCACTTATCTGGCCCTGCCTTATTTGGTATTGCTTTTGGAGAAAAAAAGGCTGGCCGGGGATTTTCACTGGCAGATGTTGATTCTTCTGCAGGCAGGTATTATTTTATCAACCGAGCTTCCTTGTTATACTTCTCTTGGGCCGAGATCTGAACTTGCGGAGAACATGGAAGGTTCTGAGTCTGCGGGCGAGGAGACCTGGGGACTGCCGGAGGAGGTTATGAAAAGCTATCATCTGAGCAAGGAGATTTTGCGGGAGAGGGCAAAGGATTTTCTGAAACAGCATCTGGAGGAAATCAAGGAGGAGGACGAAGAGGATCGGAAATATTTTGCTACCGGGCTTTTGGCGATTTTGGGAGATCCGGGGGCGGCAAATCAGCTGCTGCTTGGGAGCTGGGAGCAAGTGGTGGCGGAATGTCCGGAGTGTGGTTATTATGATGATGAGATGGAAATGGATGGGGTGGAAGAGCAGGAGATGGTGGAAGAGAGAATTCAGCCAGCTCCCTCTGCTATCGGAAAATGGGATGGGAAGAGCTTTGAGGACACTTATGTATGGTTTTCCAATCTGGTCCATGAACTGGGGATTGAAGATGAGTGGAAGCTTCCTTATTATTATGGAACCTATACCTGTCCGGAGTGTGGCAATCAGGGGGTTTTGATGGAGTGGATGAAAGCGTGTGAGGATTAATGCAATGATGTACTAGTACTGCATTGGGGAAATTGAATGATAAGGAGAAGGGAGGACACAGGCAGCAATATGAATTTGATTGAAGAGAGAAATTATGAGATGTTAATGGAAGCTCTGGATGAGTTGGGGCTTTCAAAGAAAAACAGAGAGTTGGCGGAAAAGTATCTGGACCCGGAGGAAGAGGAAAAGGAGGAGCTGCTTGGTGAGGCGGAACAGCAGGATTTCTCCCGTCTTCCGGATGAGAAGATGAATTATGGGAGAAATTATGCGGAGCATTTGAGAAAGCATGGATGGACAGAGCCTCTTTCCCGGTATATCCGTTTTGCGGCAGCAGTGGGCGGCTCCACTGCAGGGTATGTGATTCACAAAGGGATTAATGTGAACTGGAATAATCAGAAGGATATGCTCCATCAGATCAAAACTCATGTATCTTCCCCACAGTGGGCTGCTATATTTGCAGAACAGGCAGTATGGGATACTTACAATTTTCAGCAGGTTCGCTTAAAGGAGCTGCTGGATATAGGGAGAAATCAGCCAGAGATTCTGCGGCAGGCGATGGAGCTTTGTTATAGTGATAATGACAATGGAAAGGTTCTTCTTGCGGGAGTTTATCTGTATTGTGTGAAGCCCGGGAAGGAGGAAGCGGAAACGGCAGAGGCAGCCAGCCAGATGAATGCAGAAGCAAAGGCGGAGCAGGATGGCCAGATGAATGCGGAAGCAAAGGCGGAGCAGGATAGCCAGATGAATGCGGAAGCAAAGGCGGAGCAGAATAGCCAGATGAATGTGGAAGCAAAAGGAGAGCAGGAGGACCAGCTTCAATTAGTAGTAAGCTTCCTGGAAGACAATCTGGTGAGGAGTGTTCCCAATATGTATGGAAAGGGAAGGCTTTCCAGCGGGGAGCTGGAGGTGGTTCGGACATTTCTTTTAGAGTCCTCCCTGGAGATGCCGTTTCCGGAAGAGCTTTATAAAATGGTGCGTAAGAACAATGCAGGCCGATACTTGCTGCAGCTGTTAAGCGGAGTGGCGTTTCTGGCTTTGGATCATTCGGAACGTTTTCTGGTGTTTTTGCGGTTTATGATGGCAATTGATTTGAATCGGACCATACAGGTGTGCCGGACGATTGGAGACAATACCTGGTTTATGTCCCATCTTGGAAGCTTGCAGAGAATCATGGCAAAGGGCCAGGAAGAGGAGTATATCAGCTGGTGTATTCTTCACAGGGAAAAGCTGCTGTTAAGACATGCGGCAAAAAAATATCCGGAGGCCATGCGCAGCCAGGTTTTGGGACAGAGTACAAGGGACTATCAATTCCTGATGAAACAGGTGTCCATGGCCAATCCGGAGCTGCATAAAAGTATGGAGATTGAGTTTGCACAAAACTATCGGTACCGCATGGCCATGGAACTGACTGCCCGGATTAAGACCGGGACAGGGGAGGTGCGGAATTATCTCTTAGGAGAAGCTGGTGTGGATACTCTTTATCCGTTTGTGGAACAATGGAGGGGAGTTTATTGCTATTTTGGGGGATTTGATGAAAGCCTTCAGGAGATGCGGGATGGCCAGGACCCGGAGATGTTCTGGCGGTTTCTGGTGGTCATGGGACTGTTTAAATCCGGGAATTTTTTCTGTTGCAACCGGGTTCTGGACAGCCAGAAAAGCCATACAAAATATAATTACGGGCAAGTGATTGACCAGCAGCAGATTCAGGCTATACTGGATGTGTTTG
>CATLIJ010000296.1 GCA_949948825.1 uncultured Clostridiaceae bacterium | reverse complement strand
ATAGTTTTGTTCAAACAGATCGATCTGTACGGTCCACATAAAACCAATAGCAAACAACACCAGCAGCATCATAATAGACCAAAGCCGAAAGACCATCCTGCTGCCAAAAAGAGCGGCCTTAAATTTCTTCCATGTATTCAAGCTTATATCCCACCCCCCACACGGTCTGGATCAGTTTGCGGTATTGGCCCAAATGCTCCCGCAAAGATTTGATGTGAGTGTCCACAGTGCGGACATCTCCATAGTAATTGTATCCCCATACAGTCTGAAGAAGCTTTTCCCGGCTTAGGACTACCCGTTCGTTTTGGGCAAGCTTTAACAGCAGGTCAAATTCTTTTGGAGGCAGATTGAGCTTCTGGCTGTGAAGAAGCACAGTCCGGGATGCAGGATCAATGGAAAGTCTGCCAAAGGTGATGGAATCCGTCTGATTTTTTCCGCTGCGCCGAAGGACAGCCCTGACTCTTGCCATCAGCTCTTTGGGGCTAAAGGGCTTGGAGATATAATCATCCGCGCCCAGCTCAAAGCCTTTTAATTTGTCGTATTCCTCGTCGCGGGCCGTCAGCATAATGACCGGAACCTGGCTGGTGAGGCGGATTTCCTTCAATACATCAAAGCCGTCCATATCTGGCATCATAACGTCCAGCACAAGAATGTCAAAAGAGGTTTTGCGGGCAGCTTCCAGGGCGTGTTCTCCGTCTTCTGCTTCCTGACAGTGAAAGCCCTCCACTTCTCCGTAAGTGCGCACCAGCTTTCTCAAATGCTGGTCGTCATCAATGATGAGCATATTGGCCATGGCAGGTGTCCTCCTGGGGATTTGTGATTTTGGCATATGACAGCCATTCAGATGGTATTGTATCACACATCAAAGCTTTGTGAAACAGGTCTTCACAAATTCTGCTGATTTTCTCACATTTCGTTCACAAATTTCTCACAATTTTCCAATATCCTTGAAAAATGAAAAAGGAAGCTGGAAAGGAAAAACAGGAGGAGCTGAAATATATGACAAGGAAAACAATGATTGCCGCGGCCTGTGTGGCAGCGGTTGCTGCAGTAGCGGGGGGATATTTTTTTATGAGTGGAAACAAAAACGGGAGCGGACAGGGCGGCAGGATGGCTGGTCCGGGAGGCATGGGAGGTCCTGGGGGCATGGCCCAGGAGGCTTCTGTGACCATTGTAAAGGCCGCCTGTCCGGTGACAGGGAATTTAAACCTGACCACAGAGCTGACTGGAACTGTGGAGGCAGCAGATGTGGTGTATGTCTATGCGAAAGCTTCCGGAGATGTGACTGCAGTCCATGTAAAAGCAGGAGATATGGTCAGCCCAGGACAGGTTCTCTGCGAGATTGACACAGAGCAGGTGGATTCGGTGCGCAATTCCATGGAATCCGCTCAGGTGAATTTGGCTCAGGCAGAAAGCAATTTAAGCCGGATGCAGATTTTGTATCAGGGAGGAGATTTGTCCCAGCAGGAGTATGAACAGTATACCAATGCAGTAAAAACCGCCAGACTTCAGTATGAGTCAGCCCGGATGTCTTACAACCGTCAGGTGGAGTACAGCACAGTCACAGCGCCGATAGGAGGAAGAATTGAAAGCTGTGATGTGGAGGTCTATGACCGGGTGAATCAGTCTGGCCAGCTTTGCGTCATTGCAGGAGAAGGGGAAAGCCGCATTACCTTTTTTGTGACTCAGCGGATGCTCGCCAATATCCGGGAGGGGGATGAGGTGGAAATACAGAAAAACAGGAATCGTTATAAGGGGAAAATCAGTGAGATCAGCAGTATGGTGGATGCTTCCAGCGGGCTGTTCAAGGTAAAGGCAGAGCTGGAGAATACAGAGGAAATTGCCATTGGAAGTACGGTCAAGTTAAGTCTGGTAACAGAGCGGGCGGAAAATGCCATGCTGGTTCCTGTGGATGCTGTCTATTACAGCGGAGGCGATGGATATGTGTATCTGTATCAGGAGGGCATTGCCCGGATGGCTCCGGTGGAGGTGGGACTTTATGATTCAGAATATGCAGAGATTTTGTCCGGACTAAAAGGGGATGAGCAGGTGGTCAGCACCTGGAGCTCTAATCTGTATGAAGGCGCCAAAATTCGGCTTAAGGGAGAGGAGGGCATGGAAGACAATCCCTTAAAAGAAGGCCATGATCCGGAAGAAATGAATCCAGAGGAAGGAATAGACAGACCAGAAGGCAAAATTCCGGAAGCAGAGAGAAGCAGGCAGGAAGGAGCAGAGCCGGAGAAAGGAAAAGACGGGCAGGAAGGAGCGGAGCCGGAGAAAGGAAGAGACAGGCAGGAAGGCGGCATTGAAAGCGTAAACAGGGGGAGGCAGAATTAATGGGAATTACAAGACTTGTATTAAAACGTCCGGTTACAGTGTTCATGGCGCTTCTCTGTTTGATTGTGTTTGGAATTTCCTCTGTGTTCAGCGCAGATTTGGAACAGATGCCGGATACAGATCAGCCGATGATGATTGTGATGGCTAACTATTCCGGGGCAGGACCAGAAGATATGGATGAGCTGGTGACAAAGCCCATTGAGGACCAGGTGAGCACCTTAGAGGGAGTGAAAAGCATGACCTCCAGCACCAGTGAAGGCCGGAGTATGGTTATGCTGGAATATGATTACGGCACAGATATGGATGAAGCCTATGAAAATCTGAAACAAGGTCTGGACCGGATGCGGGGCCTTCCGGAAGAGGTGGAGCCTTCTGTGATGCGGATGAACAATAATGCCAGCGCCAGCATCAGCCTGTCCATTTCCCATGAATCCCAGAAGGATTTATACGATTATGTGGACCAGGTGGTAGTGCCGGAATTTGAGCGGCTGACTACAGTGGCAGAGGTGTCCTCCATGGGTGGTTCCTCTGAGTACATAAGAGTGGAATTAATGTCAGATCAGATGGAGCAGTACCAAGTAACCATGAACCATATTGTAACAGCCATGAACAGTGCAAATGTTGCCTATCCATCTGGCAGCGCTGTGGCAGGAAACCTGGAGCTTTCCGTATCCACCATGACAGAAAATGACACACTGGAGGACCTTCTGCATCTTCCCATTACCACCTCCAGCGGAAAGATTGTGTATCTGGAGGATATTGCCCAGGTGTATTATACTGAGCAGCAGAGAGGCGGCGTTTCCCGGTACAATGGCCAGGAAACCATCTCCTTGTCTCTCACAAAACAGCAGAGCAGCACAGCCATGGCCCTCTCAGAAGAGGTAAAGGAAGCCATTGCTGCCCTAGAAGCCAGTGACGAAGAGCTTTCCATCCGGATTGTGCGGGACGAGGCAGATTCGATTTTGGAAT
>CATLIJ010000295.1 GCA_949948825.1 uncultured Clostridiaceae bacterium | reverse complement strand
AATGGACATGGGAAGACTTAACGCTGCAGATACCTGACCTGTACGAATCTGAATATTTACCAGCTTAATACCGCCCATCAAAACACCAAAAGAAAATATCACAACGATCACCTTGGCAATCACTTGAACCACCGTTTTCATCCTGCCTCCAAGCTTATCCACAACCCCTGTTACCGCAATCTGGGTACCGTCCCGCAGACCCACCTCCGTCCCGATCAGTACCATATAAATCATGCAATATACTGACGCCTCGTCGAACCAGGAAATTGGAAGCTTAAAAAAATTCCGGTTGACCACCTGGGCAAAAGACGCACCTACCATAATGATAAATGCCGCAACCATAATCAGGTTTTCCAGTTTTGTCAGACCATCCAGTACCTTCTTCATTTTCTCATCCTCTCTCATTTAATCTGTATCGGCACACGCTACTCCGCGTCACCTGCCAACTTGCTCTTCTTATGGATTATCCGCAATAGCTTTATCGATTGCCGCCTGCCATTCCGGGTCAAAATGAAATCCCTTGCTCACTGCCAAATCCTGATACGCCTTCTGCAGCGATTCCACATCAAGCTCATGGAACTCCACACCCTTTTCCTTTAACACCACCGTGGCATCCTCATTCGCCTGCCTTAACAAATCCCGCTCAATATTGTAGCCCCGCTCCACCGCTTCCATAAATACCGGCTTCAAATCATCCGGAATCCGGTTCCACGCATGATCCGACATACTCACAACAATATAGACAAACGCATGATTGGAGTAAGTAATATCCTTGGTCACCTCATAAAATCCATTATTCAGACAGTTACTGACCGCATTTTCACAGGCATCAATTGTTCCCTGCTGAAGTGCAGTAAACTGTTCACTGGCTGCCATGGCAGTAGGAATCGCACCAAAGGACTCAAATGCAGCCATATGATAAGGATTCTGCATAGTGCGAATCTTTACACCCCTGAAATTTCCAATCTCTGTGATCGGTTTTTTAGAAAAAACATTCCGGAATCCGGACTCCATATATCCAATCACATGCAGATTCAGCTTGTCCAGAGCCTCTCTTTCAATCAGCTCTCCTACCGGGCCATCCACCGCACCATGAGCCTGATTCTCATTCGTAAACAGATATGCCTGATCAAGGATACTCATCTCCGGTATCCATTGGGTCAGAACAGAATTTGCACAGGTCACAATATCCACACCGCCCAGCATGGCAAGTTCCACGGTATCCCGTTCCCCACCTAAGGTTCCCCCAGCCAGAACCTCAATCTGTATCCTCCCATCTGTCGCCTTTTCTACTTCCTCAGCAATCTTTCTTGCTCCCTCTGCCTGCGCAGAAGAAGCGGCATCCGCGACTGCCATCTTAAAACGGATGACTGAATCCTCCGATGTGCCCTTATTACAGCCACTTAAGGACATCATCAAAACAGCAGCCGACAGAGCCAAAGCCATCCCCTTCTTCCCTATCCTTCTCTTCTTCATAATCGTTCCTTTCTCATTCATCATATTTTATGGAGTCTGGAGTGCGCCATCCCGCCTTCTCGTCTGTGTCCAGGTTGTTACCTCTGCCGTACAGGGATATTTCTCTGCCTCCTTCTCATTGATGTCCACACCAAGACCCGGCCGGTCATTGGCATATACATAGCCATCCTTAAATTCCGGAAGCCCGTTAAATACCTCAAGCAAAGCGCCATGCTGGCTCCGCAGCTTCTGAATAACAAAATTCGGCGGCTCAATGCCAGACCATTCCTGCACCCCGAAATTCGGTGCAGCCAGATCAATATGTACATTAGCCGCATGAGCCATCGGAGACATATCCCCAGGCCCGTGCCATGCGGTCCTGACTCCGAACTGCTCTGCAAAAATCTGAAGCTTCCTGGCAGGAGTGATTCCCCCGATCTGGCTTAAATGTACACGAATAAAATCAATCAATTGCTCCGTAATCAGGGTTTTCCACTCTGCGGAATTATTAAACAACTCCCCCTGCGCTACCGGAATAAAGCTCTGCTGCCGCAGCCTCCTCAGCCACTGAGTCTGCTCAAGAGGAACCGGATCCTCTAAGAAAAACAGATGATATGGCTCCAAAGCCTTTGCCAGCTGAATCGCCTCCACAGGCGCAATTCTCTCATGGACATCATGAACCAGCTGAATTTCCTCCCCAAGCCTTCTACGGATTCCCTCAAACAATTTTGCTGTATCGCGGATATACTTCTGAGAATCCAGATACACCCCTGGCAGCGCATCCTGTGGCGCCGTAGGAGGAACCAAACCATAGCTTTCTCCTCCATATCCCCCGCACTGACAACGGATGGCAGTAATTCCCATCTCCTGAAAACGCTGAATATTCTCACAAAGCTCGCTCAAATCCTTTCCGTCCGCATGACGGTAAACCGGAACAGCCTCTCTCACCTTCCCACCAAACAGCTGATACAGCGGCATTCCGGCCATCTTTCCTTTAATATCCCAAAGCGCCATGTCCACTCCCGAAATAGCATTATTTTCGATCGGCCCGTTTCTCCAATATCCGTTCTGATGCATCAACTGCCAGTTTTCTTCAATCCTCTCCGCATCCCTTCCCACCAGCAAGGGTTCCAGATACGTCTCAATCAAATGCTTTACCGTCAAATGCCGGTAAGCAAATGTCGCACATCCCAGACCATACAAGCCCGGCTGGTCTGTCTCCACCTTTACCACCACCAGATTGATTCCCTCCGGAGCAGTGCAAATCACCTTAATTCCGCGAATCTTAACTCCCATACATCCTCCTTTTATCTTGTAAGTCGTCTTACAAGTTTGCTTTTATTAAAAGCTACCAGAGGTAGCCTTTATTCTTGAACATTAAAATCATTAAATCTGTTCTTTCGTATAATCCATCTCTTTCAGGCGATCCATCCCATGCTGCATATGATCAAACATAATCTGCCTGGCACGTTCCGGATTCTCCTTCCTGAATGCTTCCAGAATCATGGAATGATAATAAATCCCATCCTGATATCCAAAAATCTGATTCATCTTTTCATGATCTTTAAAATTCTCATCAAAAATCCGGTTCAGACTCTTTTCAATCAAAGGATTCCCAGAGGCTTTGCTGATCGCCCGGTGAAACCGCAGGTCAGCCGTAATAAACTTAATGGAATTCCGGGCATTCTCCCGCATAGTCCGAAAGGATACATCCAGATCCTCCAAAAGCTCATCCGTCAGATGAACCGCCGCCAGATAACAAGCCTCCGGCTCCACAATCCTTCTGAACTCCAAAACCTTTTCCATATCCAGACAATCTTGTGCGGTAATCTTATACTTGGTATCATCCTGGACATCCAG
>CATLIJ010000294.1 GCA_949948825.1 uncultured Clostridiaceae bacterium | reverse complement strand
TGGGGTTTGTGGTAGGCCAGACCATGCGGGCCATGAAGGGAAAAGCGGACCCGGCTGTGGTGAATCAGCTGGTGAAGGAGCTGCTGGAGCAGAGATAAGGAAAGAAAAAACAGATTGTAAAACAAAGGGATTTCGTGTAAAATGGTTAGAAACCCCATAAGTGGTTGACAAAGAATGAATATTGCCAATTTCAGATGAAGGAGGAATTAAATATGCAGCCATATGCAGAGATGAGCAATGAGGAACTGCTTGCATTAAGAAAACAGCTGGCAGTCCGGTACCGGGATTTTCAGGGAAAGGATTTAAGACTTGACATGTCCAGAGGAAAGCCCAGTGTAGATCAGCTGGATCTTTCCATGGGTATGATGGATGTGCTGGGCAGCGAGGATGATCTGACCTGTGATGATGGCACAGACTGCCGGAATTATGGCGTGCTCACCGGAATCGGAGAAGCCAAGGAGCTGCTGGGAGATATGATGGAGGTAGCTCCGGAGAATATTATCATTTATGGAAACTCCAGCCTGAATGTAATGTTTGACACAGTATCCCGTTCCATGACTCATGGGGTGATGGGCAACACGCCCTGGTGCAAGCTGGATAAAGTAAAATTTCTTTGTCCGGTGCCTGGATATGACCGGCATTTTGCCATTACGGAATATTTTGGCATTGAGATGATTAATGTTCCTCTGACCGGGGAAGGCCCGGATATGGATATGGTGGAGAAGCTGGTGCGGGAGGATGAAAGCATTAAGGGAATCTGGTGTGTTCCCAAATATTCCAATCCCACTGGCAACAGCTACTCGGATGTGACCGTCCGGCGTTTTGCCCGGTTAAAGCCAGCTGCCCCGGATTTTCGGATTTATTGGGACAATGCTTATGGAATCCACCATTTGTATGATTATGATCAGGATCATTTGATTGAGATTCTTGCAGAGTGTAAGCGGGCAGGGAATCCGGATCTGGTATATAAGTTTTCCTCTACCTCCAAGATCAGTTTCCCGGGTTCTGGCATTGCAGCGATTGCCACATCCCGGAATAATCTGGAGGACATAGAGAAGCAGCTGAAATTTCAGACAATTGGCCATGATAAGGTGAATCAGCTGCGCCATGTACGGTTTTTCGGCGGTATTCATGGAATGGTGGAACATATGCGTCTTCATGCGGACATTATGCGTCCCAAGTTTGAAGCAGTTACCGGCACTCTGGAGAGAGAGCTGGAGGGACTTGGCATTGGCACATGGACCAGCCCAAAAGGGGGCTATTTCATTTCCTTTGACTCCATGGACGGATGTGCCAGGGAGATTGTGGCCCGGTGCAAGAAGGCTGGACTGATTATGACTGGTGCCGGGGCAACCTATCCTTATGGAAAAGATCCGCGTGACAGAAACATTCGGATTGCTCCTTCTTATCCGCCGTTAGAGGATCTGATTCTTGCGATGGAGCTGTTTGCTCTTTGTGTGAAGATTGTCAGCATCAACAAGATTCTTGCGGACCGAAAGGCCAATGGAGAGGCATAGGTAAAAAACAGTAATGAACAGAAAGAAAGCCGGGACAAGATAGGGTTCCGGCTCTTTACTTTTTGGACATCCTGCCCTATAATATTAGGGATTACAAAGAGGGAGAATCTGGATTATGAAGAAATTATGGAGTGGATTGTGGGAAAAGCTTTTCAATTATGAGACGATTTCTTATTTTATTTTCGGCGTGCTGACTACGCTGGTGGATTGGATTAGCTATGGAGTGTTCACCCGGCTGTGGGGTATGGATTACAGGCTGGCTACTGCTGGTTCCTGGGCAGCTGCTGTTTTGTTTGCTTTTATCACCAATAAATTGTTTGTATTTCGGAGCTGGAGTTTAAGTCCCAAAGCTGTATGGGCGGAGTTTGCGCCTTTTGTGGCCTGCCGGGTGGCTACAGGCCTGTTTACTTTGGCTGCAATGGTGGTTATGGTGGATGGAATGGGAATCCGGCAGGACTTTATCTGTAAAGTTGTGGTATCGGGAATTTCTCTGGTGCTGAATTATGTGCTCAGTAAGTGGTTTGTATTTAAAAAGCAGGTATCCTAAGGGGCAGGAGGCTTTGTAATTGTTCCGGAGTGAGGAGAAACAGGATATGGCCCATGATGATATTAACCAGATAACAAGAGAGTTAGAGGAATTACTTATGATGGGAAAAGAAAATGGTTCCGGCAGAGAGGAAAGACAGAACGCAGGGTCTGAGGGGACAGGGGACGGATACTGGGTGGAGCCTCTGACAATGGCGGCAAAGCTGTCAGAAGCAGATGAAAAAGAAGAGCAGGGATTAGAGAGCGCCCAGGAGTTTGAAGAAATGCCGGAGCTTGAAGGGATGCAGGAGTCGGGAGGAGAGCAGGGATTAGAGAGCGCCCAGGAGTTTGAAGGAGAGCAGGAGTTTGAGATAGCACAGGAAACATGGGAGGCCGGGGAGCCTGAGGATGTTCCGGAGCCGGACGAAGAAGGGCCTGAGGATATTTGGGATTCTGATGGTACCGGACAATTCGGCGGCCAGGAGGATTTCAGGGGAAATCAGCGGAGCCTGATTCGTCCAAGGGACTGCAGGATTGCGGCGTTTTTTGTGCCAGTTATTATTATGCTGGTGATTTTTATTCAAAGGGGAATTTATCCTTTTGGGGAGCAATCTTTTCTGAGGACTGATTTGTATCATCAGTATGCGCCGTTCTTTTCCGAGTTTCGTCATAAGCTGGCTGCGGGGGAAAGCCTGCTTTACAGCTGGAATATAGGAATGGGAGTGAATTTTTCTGCTCTTTATGCTTATTATCTGGCAAGTCCCTTAAACTGGCTGTTGATTTTGTGTCCGGCAGGGCTGGTGATTGAGTTTATTACTGGTATGATTGTGCTGAAGACCGGGCTTTCCGGCCTTTCCATGGCTTATTATCTTCAGAAGCATTGTGAAAGCTCAAATTTTGGAATTGCATTTTTTGCAGTATTTTATGCTTTGTCCGGATACATGGCGGCATACAGCTGGAATATTATGTGGCTGGACTGTATTTTATTGTTTCCGCTGATTATGCTGGGCCTGGAGCGGCTGGTACAATCTGGCAGGGGGCTTTTGTACTGTGTGGCATTGGGGCTTTCCATTCTTTCCAACTATTACATCTCGATTATGACCTGTATTTTTATGGTTCTGTATTTTATAGCCCTTTTGGTGCTGGAACGGGAGATGACATGGGAAAAGCTGGTCAGCCGCTGTTTTGGTTTTGGACTGTATTCTTTGCTGGCAGGAGGATTGGCGGCACTGGTGCTTTTGCCGGAAATACATGCATTGATGATGACCGCATCTGGAAAATTTGATTTTCCCAAGCTGCAGGATCCTTATTTTTCC